>NZ_JCACKG010000129.1:0-8504 GCF_059505265.1 Myxacorys chilensis
AGTCTGGGATGGGCAATGCAATCGTCGATTGGGCCAATATGATTGTCGCTCAACACCTTCTCATTTCATACCCGTTTTTTGATACCCTTCAAATGTTACTTCGCGGCTACAGACGTGCTTGAGGCAATTGGCTTTTATACTGGGCGTGTACATGTAGATAAGAGTTCTTGTAACAGAGCGATCACGCGCTCATGCCAAGTTTCTGGTTATTAGACTTTTTCAGAAACTTCGCGCAACCGTATAAACTATGCTTGTCGCTAAAGACCAAGCCGTGCCTAAAATCATTTCCTTATTCAATCAGGCTGGAGGAACTGGCAAGACTACTCTTGCCATGAATTTGGGCTATGCATTGGCGCAGCGAGGGCACAACGTATTGCTAGTAGACATGGATCCGCAATCCTCTCTGACAGTGTTTATGGGATTACAACCTCATGAGTTAGAAGGGACGATCTCCGAAAGTGTTCTGGAACGATCTCCCCTTCCCATCTTGCGTGGAATTCATCAGATGGATCTAGTGCCTAGTAATTTGACGTTGAGTGCAGCGGATGTGAGATTAGCAACCGCGATCGCTAAGGAGACCCGTCTCAAAAAAGCTTTGGCTCCGGTTGGGCAGAACTATAACTTTGTACTCATTGACTGCCCACCAACTCTAGGAGTGCTTAGCATTCTTTCATTAGTGGCATCGACACATATCCTAATTCCTATGCAAACGCAATACAAAAGCTTCGTAGGATTGGATCTGTTGCTGGGAACTATCAATGAACTCCAGCAGGAGGGAGTTGCACCCGATTTGAAAATAGCTGGTGTAATTCCCAATTTGCATGATCGCACGGGGCAAAGCAAAGAGATTTTGGAAGCCGTAATCGAGCAATTCAGTGGCATTGCTCCTGTGTTTCCACCGGTTCCGCGTGCAGTTGCTTTTGCTGATGCCTCAATGCAGCATTTACCATTGGGGATATATGATCCCAAACATTCTGCGCTTGCAGTCCTGACGACAATCACTCAAAGCCTGGAGTCTCTATAAGTGCCATCTCGTAAAAGTGCACCTAAACCACAACTTCGGAATGTCGCAGCAATTCTCAACCGCGACCTACCTGACCAACCTGAGCAGATTGAGCATCTCCCTCAATCCGTTCCAATTGAGAAGATTCATTTACCCCAAAAGCAGCCTCGCCGCTTTTTTGACACTGAAAAGTTGGCTCAACTGGTTAGCTCTGTCAAAGAACATGGGATTTTGGAGCCTCTTCTCGTTCGTCCTTTGAGCGACGGAGCGTATGAATTAGTTGCAGGGGAACGTCGGTTGCGAGCAGCTCGTGAAGTGGAATTGCCAGATGTTCCAATCATCGTGCGAGACCTAGATGATCGTCAGGCATTGCAAGTTGCTTTGATGGAGAATTTGCAACGGGAGGACTTAAATCCGGTTGAAGAAACGGATGCCGTTTTAGACCTGCTAGCGCTTGCCTTGAATACCAGCAAAGATGATGTGACCTCGATATTTTATCAAGCGCATCATGCAAAGCATCGAGGTCAGGAGTTGGGACAAAACGTTTTGTCCCAATTGGAAGTTGTCCAAAATGTCCTAGCAGGAGTAGGGCGCTTTACCGTGGATAGCTTTCGTTCTAGCCGATTGCCTTTACTGAAGTTACCAGCAGATATACTGGATGTTCTCCGTCGAGGGCGGCTGGAATACACTAAGGGGCAAGCGATCTCACGAGTTAAAGATCAGGAACAACGATCTAAGTTGCTGAAGCAGGCAATTTCTAAGAAGTTGTCGCTAAATGAAATTAAGGCAGCGATTAAAGCATTAACACCAGCGTCAGAGCCGACTTCTGAGGAAGTTCTGGTTGAGCAACTGTGTGAGATTAGCAAGCGGTTGCGAAAGAGTGAAACTTGGGGTGATCGCAAGAAGCGCGATCGCATTACCAAACTGCTCAATGAGTTGGACAAGCTCACCGCTAGTGATAATTGAATTTTTTATATGGACAATTAGAAGGAATTTGAGGGACTGTTTTGAGCGAGTTGGAAGCGCAGGCTAGAGAACTGCTACACGTACTCTTATCGGTACCTTTTGAAGCCTGTGCATCGATTACCCGTGATTTCCATGATTTGCCGACATTCCCTGGGCTCTATGCGGTTAGGCATCGGGAGTACGGATTACTGTATTTGGGTAAAACTAAGAAATTACGGGAGCGGTTTAGAGGAGGACACAAGGCATGTACTTGGTCGTGGTTGGATGATTATGACCATCGAGATGTTGCTGTCTCGTTTGTACCGCTTACCATGATGGATGTTCTAAAATTGGGAGACGAGCTAGAAGGCATTCTCATTCATGCCACACAGCCGCCTTATAACGCACAGTATCCCACCCGAAACTAGAGGACAGGCTCATGCAGACGCTCTCAGAAACAGGTAAGAAGCATCTCAGCCATGATGCAGCACTGATGTTATTAGCCGTCTTGCCAGACCATATCCGGGGCGCTTACGTAAATCATGCAAAACAAATTGGCTATAGCATTGAGCTGGTGCTGGAGATGGCGTTAGCAGATTTTCTAGACCCTGATTCACTAACTTTTACAGATTGCAAACCTCAGACCGGCTTGCCATTAGAGTCTGACCAAGCCGCATAATAAGGTTTGCCTTCCAATTATGTCCGAATCTCAGATCCAACCTTAGGGTTGCTTATCAAGAAACTCGCTAATTTCCAAAGATGAAAGACTACTTTCTTTGACACTGCTGGTTTTTCAAACGCTCTCTGATTTAGAGGCATGGCTACAGCATCTGCAAATGAATTGACAGTTTTAATTTCTGCTCTTGCTCATAGGTACTCGAAGCAAGAAGGATTTATTCTAGTACTGGAAGGAAACCCAACTCTGGTTCTTGAAGAACAGGAATTAACTTTGAATCCTGGTGACTGCTATGGCTTTAAAGCAGGTACAGGCGTAGCCCATCAACTGGTCAATCGCTCTGAAGAGACTGTGACGTATCTGGAGATTGGCGATCTCACTAGAGGAGATGAGGTCGAATACCCAAACGATGATCTCAAAGCAACACAATTGCCGAATGGCGAATGGGGTTTAACGCACAAAGCATAGTCGTGCGTGTTAAGGGCGCCGCTAAACCACCGCGCTGCACCGGAACATATTAACATAGTTGGCTGAGCTGCAAAGGTTATCTGTGTCCGGTAATTGGGAACGTTAACCCGCAGTGACCACAAGGAAGCTATCGTCTGATAATGTATCGACCTATGAAAATCGTCAAGTCTAAGCAACGTGTCGCCGACCACGGAGAGGTATTCACTCCGGCGTGGATGGTTGAGGCGATGCTCGACCTAGTGAAGGACGAGACGGAGCGCATCGACTCCCGCTTCCTGGAGCCGACCTGTGGGAGCGGCAATTTTCTTGTGCAGATTTTGCGGCGCAAACTGGCGGCTGTGGAACTTAAGTACGGTAAATCTGACTTTGAGCGACGGCACTATGCCATGCTCGCGTTGATGTGCATTTATGGCATTGAATTGCTGCCGGACAACATCGCGGAGTGCCGTGCCAATGTGCTGGAGATCCTTGCAGAATACCTGAATTTGGATGAGTCAGACGAGTTCTATCTCGCTGCATCCTATGTGCTGTCCCAGAACCTCGTGTACGGCGATGCGCTGACTATGCGCACCCACGACGGCCAGCCAGTCACCTTTGCCGAGTGGGGCTATTTGGGCAAGGGCAAGTTTCAGCGGCGCGACTTTCGTCTGGATACCCTAACCCTCTCATCGACCTTTAGTGCGGAGGGTTCACTCTTTGCCCACCTCGGCAAGCATGAGATCTTCATGCCGACGAAGACCTATCCGCCAATGACGGTGAGCGATCTGTCCGCTGCCGAACTCAGTGGCAGTCCGAAGGAGGTTGTATGAGTGCTCAGGCTGTTTTTGCGCTGCGGGGTCGCAACCCGGATGTGCTGACCTGCATCGCTAACCTCTCGAACGATGAGGTGTTTACGCCGCCGGAGTTTGCTAACCGGATGCTAGATACGGTGGCTGAGGCATGGGCGGCGAATAACGGCGGTGCCAACCTCTGGGCAGACAAAGCGGTGCGGTTTCTCGACCCATTCACAAAGTCGGGTGTTTTCCTGCGAGAGATTACCAGTCGCCTCACCAAAGGCCTTGAGGCTAAGATACCAAATCTTGAGGAGCGCGTAGACCACATCTTGACCAAGCAGGTGTTTGGCATCGGCATTACCCACCTCACCAGTCTGCTGGCAAGGCGGAGTGTATACTGCTCAAAGCACGCCAACGGTGAGCATTCTATCGGCAAAAGCTTCGCTAGCGATGAGGGCAATATCTGGTTCCAGCGCACTGAGCACAGCTGGGTGAAGGGCAAGTGCACCTACTGCGGGGCTAGCCAAGAGACCCTTGACCGGGGTGAAGGGCTAGAAACCTACGCCTATGCATTCATTCACACCAACGACATCAAGACTTGGATGGTCAAGATATTTGGAGAAGATATGCAATTCGACGTGATCATCGGGAACCCGCCATACCAACTGAGCGATGATGGCTTTGGAACGAGCGCTGCGCCCATTTATCAGCACTTCGTAGAGCAGGCAAAGGCGTTGGAGCCACGCTACCTATCGATGATCATTCCTGCCCGTTGGTTCGCTGGTGGCAAGGGGCTGGATGAGTTTAGAGAGTCGATGCTCTCCGATGATCGCTTGCGCTCAATCGACGACTATCTCAATGCATCAGATGTCTTTCCAGGCGTGGGACTTAAGGGTGGCGTTTGTTACTTCCTTTGGGATCGGGATAATCCTGGACTGTGCCGCGTCACTACTCATTTCAAGGATGTGCAGCCATCAACAACTAGTCGCCAGCTTCTCGAAGAAGGGTTAGACGTGTTTATCCGGTTCAATGAAGGGCTGTCAATTCTTAAGAAGGTTGTTGCTGTCGAGACGGGACAATCCGACTCGCTTTCCCTGCCTGAAAACAAGCGTTTCGACCGGATGGTTAGTTCCAGGAAGCCATTTGGGCTAGACACAACGTTCAAGGGCAAGGTTTCCAAGGACGCCGGTGACCTACGGGTCTATCAAAACGGCGGTACGGGATACGTTGCTAGAAGCGAAGTATCAATTGGCGTTCACTTCATCGACAAATGGAAGCTCTTCATGGGCTACGCTGCCCCAGGGACAGGCAACAAAGACACCTACCCACACCGAATCATCAGCACCCCATTTATCGGAGAACCCGGCTCCATCTCTTCAGAGACCTATCTCTGCACTGGACCACTCGACTCGAGGAGTCACGCTGAAAGCGTCTTGTCCTACCTCTCCTGTCGGCTAACTCGCCTCCTGATTCTTTTGCACAAGCCATCCCAACACATCACTCGCAAGGTTTACACCTTCGTGCCAACCCAGGACTGGACAAAGCGGTGGACGGACGACGACCTCTATGCGAAATATGGTATCTCAGCCAGTGAGATCGCTTTTATTGAGGCGTTTGTCCGCCCGATGGATCTCAGTGGAGTCTCTGAGGATGACTAAGACCATTGAAGCAATCCTTGTGCCTAAGCCGGAGGCTCGGCTGCGGGTTTATGCCTGGACACCGAACGATCCTCCAGCCGCGTACGTCGGTCTGATTAAAGTAGGTCAGACGACGAAGGACGACGTGAATGCCCGCATCCGCCAGTCACAAGGGCAGATGCAGCAGGCCTACACCCTGCATCTAAACGAGCCCGCTGAGTGTGTAGATGGAACGCTCTTCCGAGACAGCGACGTGCGCAAACGCCTGATAGACAAGGGGTTCGAGAACGTTATCGTAGAGTCGTCGCGCGAGTGGATGCGCTGCACGCTCGAAAATGTCAAGACGGCGGTGACAGAGCTGCGGAATGGCCTCCGGCTTACGGGCACGCATCATGAGACCTTCCCGATGCGCCACGAACAGACCGAGGCTGTGAACAAGACCCACGCCTACTTCCATTCCATCTGGAAGGAAGATATGCACGCCGTCCCCCGCTTCCTCTGGAATGCGAAGATGCGCTTCGGCAAGACCTTCACCACCTACCAGCTCGCCAAAAAGCTTGGAGCTAAGCGAGTGCTTGTGGTCACTTTCAAGCCCGCCGTCGAAGATGCGTGGCAGACCGACCTCGAATCTCACATGGATTTTGACGGGTGGCAGTATCTATCGAAGTCCTCGGGCGATAACCCGATGCAAATTTCCCTGAACAAACCGCTGGTATACTTCGGCTCTTTCCAGGATTTGCTAGGTCGCGACGAGGTGGGCAACATCAAGCCAAAGAACGAATGGGTTCACAAGACGAAGTGGGATCTCGTCGTCTTTGACGAGTACCACTTTGGCGCATGGCGGGAGACCGCGAAGGAATTGTTCGAGGGCGAGGAAGACGCTGTCGCTAAGAAAGAGACCAAGCTGGAATATGCCGTCGGACTGGAGAAGGTGAACGAAGACCTTACTGTGCTTTCGGAGCAGGAAGTTAAGTTCTTGCCGATTACCACCAAGGCCTACCTTTACCTTTCCGGCACACCGTTCCGGGCACTGTCTACGGGCGAGTTCATCGAAGAACAAATCTTCAACTGGACCTATACCGACGAGCAGCACGCCAAGGAAGAGTTCGCGGCGAACAAACCTGGCAAATGGAACCCCTACGGTGCGCTGCCACAGATGCGCCTGCTGACTTATCAGATGCCGGACGAGCTACTGGCGATCGCCAGCGCTGGGGAGTTCGACGAGTTTGATCTCAATGCCTTCTTCGAGGCATCAGGCGCAGGCCCAACGGCGCAGTTCAAACACAAAAGCGACGTGCAGAAGTGGCTAGACATCATTCGAGGTGGATACGCGCCTCAGTCAGTCGAATATCTGAAGACAGGCACGCGACCACCCTTTCCATACTCGGATGTGCGCCTGCTGCCCTACCTGCAGCACTCCTTTTGGTTCCTCCCCAATGTCGCTGCTTGCCACGCTATGGCCAACCTGCTGGCAGAGCGACAGAACACCTTCTGGCACGATTATAAGGTGGTTGTCACTGCTGGCACCTCGGCGGGCATCGGCTTGGAAGCATTGCCGCCCGTGCGCAAGTCCATCGGCAGCGGCTTCGAGACCAAGACCATCACTCTCTCCTGCGGCAAGCTCACGACTGGTGTGACGGTTCCACAGTGGTCATCCATCCTGATGCTGCGCAATCTCAAGTCACCGGAGACCTATTTTCAGGCCGCGTTTCGCGTGCAGTCGCCATGGTCCATCAAGAACCCGAACGGCGACAACCCGCACGAAGAGGAGATCCTTAAGCCTGTCTGCTTCGTGTTCGACTTCGCGCCCACGCGTGCGCTGCGGCAGCTCTCCGAGTACGGCATCGGGCTGTCGCCCAACGAGCCGAACCCGGAAAACGCGGTCAAGGATCTCGTATCGTTCCTGCCCGTGCTGGCCTATGACGGCGCGAACATGACGCAAATTGACGCGGGCGGCATTCTCGACATTGCCATGGCAGGCACCTCGGCCACGCTGCTGGCCCGCAAATGGGAGAGCGCGCTGCTGGTGAATGTGGACAACGACACTCTACGCCGTATTCTGGACAACCCCGAAGCGATGGCTGCTGTGGAGCGCATCGAAGGTTGGCGTGCGCTTGGCGACAACATTATCGAGACGATCATCAACAAGAGCGCGAAGGTGAAAGGGCTCAAGAACAAGGCAAAGGAAGGGGATCTGACGACTGAGGAGAAGAAGGAGCTTACCGAAGAGGAAAGGGAGTACAAGTCCAAGCGCAAGCTGATCCAGGAGAAGCTAATCAAGTTCGCCACGCGCATCCCGGCGTTCATGTACCTGACCGACTTCCGGGAGAACACTCTACAGGATGTAATCACTAAGCTTGAGCCTGACTTGTTTCTGGCAGTCACCGGCCTTACGGTCAAGGATTTCCATCTGCTCGTGCAGCTCAAGGTGTTCAACACCGAGCAAATGAACCATGCCGTGTTCGCGTTCCGGCGGTATGAAGACGCATCACTCCGATACACCGGCATAATGAGCCACCCGGGGCTGACCCATTACGGGCTGTACGACACAGTGGTGGCGAGGGAGTGAAAGGACGGAAACATCGCGTTGGTAATATGCACAGTTGGCATGAAAAGACGAACTTGCGGGCTAATCGGGTAGCCAGGGATTTTCTCCCCCAGCTCCCACAACACCCCGCATGCGGCTCCGCACGGGGCGTTTCCCTAGAACGGTTTAGAGTTCAACTCCAACGCTCCAAGAGCAACCTTGCTGTTATAAAATGACAGTAACATTGGCGAGTGACGACAGCTATCAACCCTGCCATCCCAAACGATCATACGTGTCGCGACAACTATGATCGAAGCCGAAAACGTTATATAGTCGTAGGTTTGTCGCTGTCATTTCTAGATGTCGTTTTACGATCGCTGATTTTAGAGCAGGGTTGGTAGATGTTATGCCGCCAATGTCGGGCTCTTCCGAGCTTTTGGTGAAGCCGAGAAGTAGGGAGGAAACTATAGATCAC
>NZ_JCACKG010000130.1:0-8429 GCF_059505265.1 Myxacorys chilensis
GATGCGCTGCACTGCCAAAAAAACGCTGCACCAGATTGTCAAGCAAGGCAACGATTACCTCGTGTGTGTCAAAGCGAATCAAGGGCGATTGCATGGAGGAATTAAGCAACAATTCATGACGAAACAACCGCTCAGCCAGTATCAGGAACATGAACAAGGTCATGGACGGAACATGAACTGGACGGTCAGCGTGTTGATGGAGTAGTCGCATTTGGGCACGAGTGGTCAGGAATACAACGCTGCATTGTGGTGCAACGACACGGGTATCGAGACAGGAAACCATTCGATGAGCGGCAGTACTACATCAGTAGTGTCATCACGAGTGCAGAACAGTTTCATCGGATTATTCGTGAGCATTGGTGCATCGAGAATCGATTGCATTGGGTCAAAGACGTGACGTTTAACGAGGACAATGCGCCGCAAACCGGCAGGAATGCAGTCGCGAACTGGTCAGTGGTCCGCAACTTCTTCATTAACTTTGCTCGCACCTTGGGTTTCACTTCGATGGCTGCTGCCAAACGGCAGTTCGCCAATCAGTTGGACAAGGTTTTTCCCCTACTACAATGAAACAGCCCTGGGTCGCAAACGGTGGGCGATTGAAGCCTTTTTCAAAACGGCTAAACATCGGTTTGGCTTACACTGTTTTGGTCAAAGCACCAAGTTAGGAGTCTACCGTTGGTTGGTTTTGTTCCTGATTGCCTATCTGTTGGTTCACTGGATTGACCAATGGTCTTTCCCACCTGTTCTCGATTGGAAGGTAGCCTCTGATTTAGCGCTCAAAGTTCTGTTTCCCTCAGTTGTCTGGTTGCAATTACTGCGAGCCATTCAAACCAATCGAGATATAGCTGCACAGTATGGCTTTGAAATCACCCTCAAACCGTTGCCCAAGGTGACTTGTTGAGCTTGGTGCAAGATCTGAGAGAACCCAATGAGCAGTTGCAACAATGGTGATCGCGCCTGCTCACGGTTTTAGGAAACAATGGGCAAATCATCATTGATGTCATCCCTGAAGTGGAGTTGATCGTTGACAAGCAGCCGCCCGTCCCGAGAGTGGGAGCAACGGAAGCTCAAAATCATTTTAATCGAATCTTTCAGCAATTCGTGCGAGTGTTCTGTTCCGACTCATATCCCTTGGTCATCTTTTTAACTGATTTGCAGTGGATAGATTTTGCAACTCTGAAGTTAATAGAGTTGTCGGGAAATAAGAATCAAGTGAGCCAATGCGACCTTGCCAGTCTCGTTTCCTAAGCTGCAACCAATGCAACCAAGTAGAAGTTCCATAACCCTGCGGCAGTGAGCATTAAGTGGTCATCAAAGTCCTTAACCAAGTTGCGATAAACCAGACTGACGGCGCTGTAACGCTTGACTCCAGCAAAGGCGTTTCCCCAAACGACTCGTGATTGACTCAAGGTGCGATTCTCTTGCGTTTGCAGGGCACTCAACTCTCCTCCTCTCGGTTTTTTGTGGGGTAGATGAATGTTGTCATACTCTTTTTGCAAGCCTAAAAAGCCTAAATCGACTTCAATGGGAATCTCGTCTGGCACATTCCCAGCGATGTCATCTTCATCACGAAAGCGTTTGTCATGCAGTTTGCCTTCGCGGGCTTTGCTCAAAACCAGCACACGTTTGGTTTCGTCAACCGCAGCGAGATGCTGGCGCGTATGGCGTTTCTGCTTACCTGAATAGTTTGATTGCTGTGCTTTCGGGTCTTGAGGGCGAGTGATCGGTCATTCTGTGCCATCAATCATCACCCGCTTTACGTCTGGAAACCGCTGCAAAAATGCCTCAAGGCTAGTGAGTTTGCGCTCTGGCAACACCATCTTCTCACCCAAGGTTTCCTCCAAAATCGGTTGCAGACGATGCATCCATTCGTGGGCTTGAGAACGGTGCAGGTCGAAGATCAGCCCCGCCAAATCAAACGTTAGATAGCACTTGAACTAGAACAAACTAAAAAACAATTTCTCTTGAGTCTTCAGCAAGCGCGCTTTACGTCCACCACCGACCGCACGTTGACCCGGTTGAGTCTGACGGCTTTGCTCATGAAGGCGGCTAAAATCTGCCAGCAGCGCCTCAAACGCTCTGCGGTTCAAGCCAGTCACTGCCCACAACAGTCGGTCTTGGTTCAACGCCCGTTCGATGTCCAGCATTTTCTTGTCTCTTCACTGCCCTCCATTCTCGCTTATTCCCAGACAGGTCTGATACAGCAATGCCAATGCCGCGATGAATTCCTTGCCGCTCCAAGCGCTTCACAAGTTGATTTATAGCAGTTGCTAAAACGACAGCCGTAAACGCCAGAAACAGCACTTGCCGAATTCGTCAGAGGATGTAAAGCGAGATAATGAGAGCAAGAAAACCAACCCACTGCCCTAAACGCACAAGTCTACCTCCCAATCAGTGACATTCAGCGATCGCCTGCTTTAAACCTATAAAGAAGTAGAGCTAAAAGCCCACTACCTAAAGTGGCTTTAGCTCTACGATGATGAGCCTGGAGCGAGAAGCGATGGATTCTAACGGCGCTTATCTACAACTGAGCGACCTTGAGTATCTAAATCCAGTTCTTCCCGCCGAATCTGTTCTTCAGCGTTCACAGTATCTTTTTCTACAACCTTCTTGACATTAACTTGCTCACGCACGAACGCTTCTTTGTGAATGTCAGGGGTTTCTTCGTAAACCTCCATCCGCACTGCTTCTTGGTTACCAAAGTCAACACTATTGGAATCAACTGCAGCGCCTTGGGTTGGAGTGGTGCGATCAATCACAACACGCTCCTTTTCAACCGGAACCGCAACTCGTGCTGTCTCCGTTTCCACTCGCTTGCCAATGGAAACTTCACCAGTTTTCTGCTTGTGCTTGTCAACAATCAGCCGTTCTTCGTAGAGCTTTAAGCTTTGATGATCGCGATCGTTGAGATCATACAAAGAGGGTTCTTGTTGATAGCTATAGCTATCGCGATCGTAGGTGGTAGCACTCGCAGCAGGACGATAGGTTCCGCGCACCTGCTCTTCGTAGTCGTAGTCTACTTTTTCTAGGTCATCAAAGTTAGGCAAGTCTTCAACCTGTTCTTTGGTTAAGCCTTTTACTTCAACTCGGCGATCTCTAAATTTGATCACAGTGCTTCCGACAGGTAACAACACCTTTTTGCCAAAAATCCAGAAGCCCGTATCAACCACAAAATAGCGGAGGCGACCACTTTGGTCATCAACCAAAATATAGTCAATTGAGCCAATTTTTTCATCGCTTTGAGTGTAAACATCAAAGTCTTTGACGTCTTCTGCATTAGATGAATTGTTCTGAGAATCAGGATAAAAATCCTTAAGTTTTATCAAAGTCATATTGTATTTCCTCCAAATTTATTTGTTGCGTTCATATTAGAAATAATGTGAATTCAATAAATCTTGCTATCGAAGGAGATATGGAATTTCATCTTTGAACACATTGCCAAAAGCGGTGATAAATCATAGATAGCTGTAGATAACAAATTAAAAAGATAGATGAGATAGCTCAATCTAGGGAGCCGATTTAGCGGTGACTGTGGGATCTGGAACGTTGATTGATTGATGATCTAGAATGCACTCGTTCTTCTAATGCCCATAAACTGATTAGTGCTGCTAGCCCAGAACCTAGGCTGTCCATTACTAAATCAATAACGGTGTCATTCACACTACCAATAACTTGAGTTGGAAGGATATTTCCTGCTGCCCACTCTGCAATTTCCCAAAGTGCGCCAATGGCGATACCAAAACTGGCGATCGCGGCTAAATACAACAACTTATGTTTATGAAAACTTGTCAGTAGAGAAGCATAAGTAAGAAAACTGAGGGCCAAAGTAATGGCAAACATAGTAAAGCCATGAACCACCTCATCGTAAATTCCGGGAAGATAAAACCAGCCCCAAACCCAACCCCCTGCATTGAGGAGAGCAGCCACGACAAATAAAAAATCAAATAAAGTGGGTAGTTGTTTGTCTAGAAGTATGAAAGCTAAGGATGCTAGAAGAAAACAAACAAGGGCAAAAGCATTCCCCCAATTTCCTTGGATGAACGCAGCAATCACTGTTAACATCAATAAAGTTTGTGCAATCCAGGCGGCTGTTCTATATCCTTGCCAATTGGTACTAAACATTAGTATTGCTCCTACAAATCAGGAATATATTGCTTTTTTAGTTGCTCAGTCTAGTAATTTTGTTGGGCTAGCTCATGAATAACATTGTCATATTGTTGCTCTACAGCTTGCCGATCTAGCTCTTCTGACAAACCTTCACGGCTCCCTCGTAGAATCATTTCAGCATGACGACGTAGAACCGCTCGTTGTTTGGCATTGCCTGTGTAAGAGGCAATAGTGGCGATCGCTTCTAGCAAGCGAGTTGTGACAGCAGCATCTGATTGGGCATATCGTCGAATTTGGTTAAAGGCGGAATCAACTAACGCTTCAAACGTGACTCCCTCCGCAATCACGCGCAGAGTTTCTTGGCTGTCGTAGCGGTAGGGGGAGGGAAAATCTTGCTGAGCGAGGCGAGACAATCCCGCACTGAGCTGGTCGATGCAACGAATGGCTGTGAACGGATCATTCACAGCTGGAGAAATCGCTCGCAGAGCCACTTCAACCAGCTGATTGATCGGAAACTCCACATCCTGTTGCTCATTCCGCTCTTTTCCAAGAATGAAAGCATCATTCAGTTGTTCTGTTAGTTTTGGGAACCAGTGTTTGCTGGGATAAACCAGTACTAGATCACTACCTTTGACAATAAACTGACCAGGACGAAATTGCAGCCGTAGTAGCAGGTCATGTTTACAAGCAATCTTGATCAGTTCTTGGTCATCAACGGCTTGTAGATAGCCAGTTTTAGAGGCTTTTACTGAACAAGCATCTGAGTCGAAATTTGCCGGGATTTCTCCGATCTGCCGACGTGATTTTGGCACGATGCTATGTCCAATCTGTTCTGGAAACAATCGATCGATCGCATCCTCTAAATCATGGCTCACGCCAGTAATCACATGAAATGCCTGAATAATCGTGGAAGCATGATGGATAAAGTAAATCAGGACACCTACACTGGCGATCGCTAGCACAATGCCCGTTGTGACTGCTAACTGAGGTACAAAGAGGGTATAGTCTTCTCCCCGAATGGTTCGCAGGATCAGTAAGCAGTAAATAAAGGTGCCGATGAAAGTACCTAGAACCAACTGATTTCCTGTGTCCTGCATAAAGTTCCGCAACAGCCTTGGCCCGAAATTAGAAGCGGCAAGCTGAAGCGCAATAATCGTAATTGAAAATGCTGTGGCGGCAACCGTGATCATCGAACTGGCAACCGCTGAAAGTAATGCCCGCGACCCGTCGGGCCCGCCTGTATAAATCCAGTTTAGGTGCTTCACTGCGCCCTGAGAGCGTCGATCGATATTCAGCATGATGAGTGCCAGCGCGATCGCACTCACGGCCATGATAGTTGGCAAAAACCAGTAGCTAGAGTGGAGCGAATCCCACCGTTTGCTCCACTTAACATTTTTCATAAGTCACATTTTTCATAAGTCATCTGTTGCTTGTTTGTGGTTACTGCCGTTCCGCTGCGATCGCATTTCAGCTAGCTGTCGCAAAGAACCGCTGATGCTCCGAGGCTTGGGCACTTCGCGCTTGCCCGCAGGCCATCCTTCGCGTTGGCGGGAGCGATCGCCGTCGGTTTCTTCGGTTTGGTCGTGAAAGAGAATTTGTTGAGTTGGGAAAGGGAGATCGATACCGTTGGCAGTCAGTTTATTCTTAATGGCTGTTAGCACTTGATCTTGCATATCAAGAGCATCCGCACGACGAGGGGGGTGAATCCACCAACGGGCGCGAATGTTCACAGTGCTATCTGCCAATTCCATGACTAAGGCATCAGGCGCAGGACTCCTTAAAACGCCATCTACGCTGGTGATTGCTTCTAGAATCAACTGTTTAGCTCGGTCAATATCATCTCCATAGCCAATACCTACGTCATATTGCAAACGGCGATTGTCAAAAGCGGTGTTAACTGTGACTGAATTGGTGAATAACTCCGCATTCGGAATGACAATGCGACGGCCATCATAGGTTCTGATGGTAGTGGCGCGGGTTTCAATATTCTCAACCGTTCCTTCAAAATCTTTAAACACGATTTGGTCATCAATCTGAAAAGGTTCGGTCAAGAGAATCAAGATCCCTGACAAGAAATTTTGCAAAATGTCTCGAAAAGCAAAGCCAATCGCGACCCCACTAATCCCCAGCAGTTGTACTAAGTCACCTGCCTTAAAGGTAGGAACGACGATAGATAATGCAACAAACAAACCTAACAGAATCGTCAAGCCCTGAGCTAAGCGTCCTAGCACCATACCCAAGTTACGAGCTTGGCGACGATGGCGAGTTAAGCGTTTGACTAACCTTTTAATCCATCCTCCTACAAGCACAAAGAGCAGAAAGACAATGAGTGCTAAGGCAACGTTTGGTAACAAGGCGATCGCACCATTAATCATTCCTTGAACTTTAGACCAAGCTGTAGATATTTCTAAATTCATAGCTTCTCTTTAACTGCTTTATTTACAATCTCCAGCTCAAAAGTCTTTTTTAATTCAACTTTCCAGATAAATCAGCCAATGCTCAATCAGATTCAATCTGTTAACTCTGTGGCCTAAACACTTTGATTCAGACGAGCTAATCTACCTCTTCTAGGCCATTTCAATATAGGCATTCAAAGTGCTTTCTTCTTCTCGCTTACGATGGAACAAGCATTTCTGTCTGAAAGACCATCAAAATTTCATGCTGATTTCATTTTTTATGAAATCCTCAAAATAGGACCAGCGATGAGCAGCATTCATACATAAACTTCAAGCTCTGTTCTGTTGTGCGTATTGTTTAGCCAAGGAAACACGGCCCATGAGCCACAATCGACGCACAAATCACTAATCTCAACATTCTTATGCGTGCCTTCCGCTTTCTAATTCGCTGCTAAGCTGACAAATTGGCTGCGATCGCTTTGCACAATTGAATCTTGATGGGGTGAATCTTGATACGGCCCATCATTTTTACGACAGAACTGGTCTGTAGCGATATAGCCAGTTATCGAACTCTTCCTGACGCGATTGTGAGGGGTTCAGCAGCTCTCGTAAAGCAGTTTCACTATCGGGTTGGTAAGCGCGATCGCCCTGATAAGCACTACGAGCATAAATTACCTCAGTACGAGGAATGCGTTGGGTTTCATAGGCGCGAAATGCAGCTTCAAGGGTAGAGCATTGAGACAGACAGTAGACCAGTTCACAGGCATCTTCAAATGCCATATTTGCACCTTGCCCAATGGATGGGACAACGGGATGAGCCGCATCACCTAAAAGCGCAACTCGACCTTGACTCCAAGATTTTACGGGTGGGCGATCCCAAATTGGCCGCTCCACAATTAAGTGAGCCGGTGTATTGCTGACGATTGTGGGTACAGGTTCTGCCCAACCAGACACTATTTCTAAAACGCGGAGCTTGGCGGATTGGGGGAAAGGGAACCATCGTGATCCAATGCCGTTACACTCCAGAAGAGATAGCCTTCTCCAGCATCTACCCACAAACAATTCTTGCCATCGGGTGCTGTGACGATGGTGACTTCATCCGGTGACAGTAGATCAGAGGGGTAGGGTACAACTGCTCGCCAAGAGAGTCGGCCCCTATACCGAGGTGAGCCATCCCGGAGCAGCGTTCGCCTAATCATAGAATTGATGCCATCTGCACCAATGAGCAGGTCTGTTTCAATAGACTTCTGGCTCTTAAAGTGGGCAACCACTGCTGTATCAGATTGCTCGAATCCAGTACAGTAGTGATTCAGATGGATGATGTCGGTGGGTAAAACCTGAGCCAAAATCTCTTGTAGCCGCGACCAGCGAATATTGAGCATGGGTTGCCCAAATTGTTGAGCTAATCGAACCGGTTGAGACAGCATCAGTTCTCCTGTGCTTTTCTTCAGATGAGCAATCTGGGTGTGGCTGCCTGCCTGTTTTAGAGTCTCAACCATTTCTGGATGGATAGCCGCAAGACTATTTAACCCATTGGGAGAGAGCGTTAACCCAGCACCAACTGGACGCAGGGCTTGTGCCCCTTCATAAACTTGCACCTCAAATCCCTGCTGCGCTAGCGCGATCGCGGTTGACAGACCTCCTACTCCTGCCCCAACAACCGCGATTTTTGACGATGCTTGTAAAGCGCCCATTATTAGAATCTCCAACTATTAAGGCTTTTACAGATACGTTTCGGGATGTCTCGACATGATTCAACTGAATCACTTGAAAATTAAATTTGTGCTGCCAAAGTATTTAGAGCGAGGTGTGTTGTTGCAATGAGCTACTTAAATGAGTCAATTGGCAACATAGGTAAATTCTGACACAAGCTGAAGTGACCCCTTTAGTTCGGACAGAAGCACAAAAGATTTAAGCGTATCTACT
>NZ_JCACKG010000131.1:0-8323 GCF_059505265.1 Myxacorys chilensis
TGGCACTTTACATTACTCTAGCTTGTACCTCATTAGGCTGGAAAAGGCTGTAACTTTCCTTTCTTTAGAATTTTTATTGAATCTAAACTATGGGACACCTCGAAAAATAGGAGTGGTTAATCAGAACGTTATCTAGATAAGTATCTGAAGCGGACAAAATCGCAAGGGTCTCTTACCGGAAAATCTGGTAAGTAAAAAGAAGGTCGGCGTGTGATTACATCATTCTGCTTAATATCAGCGAATCTATTCTGATTTGCCCCTAGGAGGCTCTATAAGGCACATTGATCCTTTTCAGACCTAGCTTACTTATCAGAGCGATCGCTGTCAGGAAGCCGCTCTAACTTCGCAGCGCATTCTATGGAGATCCCCATAGTTTGAATCCGTTATGGGTTCCCCATAGTTTTTTGCACCACCCTCAAACCTTTAGTAACTAAAGCTCGCAGCTACTTTCGGCCTCTCTTGTGCAACACATTGCCTTGGACACGCCATAGAGTGAAGCCTCGAATGCGATCGCAATGTTGACCACCCTCCACTTATTGATATCGAACAGTTAGAATCTCGGCACGAGGAGTACGACCAGATCCTCCCCGTTTGGCAGATCATTGATGATTTGATTACCGGAGGGCATCAACTTGAAAGGAGAAAAGAGCTGTACATCGTCCGGCGACCCGGCGAGGATGAAGCACTCTATCAGTTAAGGCTTAAAAAGTTCTGCTACACGCCTATCTTAGGAAGTGCGGTTAAAGACTACAGTACGAGAATCGTCTCGGCCCCGTTTCACGTTGAAGGCTGCGAGGGCGATCAGTGGGACAACTTCAGAGGTGCGACGGACGGTAAGCGGCGAGACGAGAGAGCGCTCCTGTCGAAGATTTTTAGAACTCAACTGCTCTACGGTCGGTCATGGGCTTTTGTCGATCGTAAGGCTCTAGACGTGATGCCGCAGAACAAGCTGCAAGAGGAGATGCTCGGCGCTAACTCTTACGTTACTTTGTATAATCCACTATAAGTAATTAACTGGGGTCTGAGCGGGAATGAGGTTCAGTTTATCAAGAGTCGTCAAGTTATCAGCGAGAACACACCTTATGACGAACCTAGGTTGCGAGCAGTCTGGACGGTAATCGATGGTACTTCGATCGCGAAGTATGAGGCATTCGTCGAGCTAGATTCGGCAGGCAGTATCACCAGCGCTCGATCAATCTATGAACCTGTAGAGGCTAAGGTCGCTTCACCTTATGCCAGCCCTAAAATCCAGATCACACACGGCTATCCGCTTCTTCACGGTAGGGGAAAGTGCCCTGTTGTCTACGCGCCGATTGAGAATGAGCTGTGGACATGCAACTATTCTCGATTTGAAGGCGACGCAGCACCTTCAAATCGAGAATAGTTGGACGGACTCCGCGACGATCGCGGGCTATGTACAAAGGATCATGACTCCCCTTGACCCGAAGCCTGATAGCGATCTCAATGTTTCGTACTCTGACCCTGACGAGGACTTACAGGATCTAAAAACGGGCAACGCTCACGTCTTAATCGGGAAAGACTTCAAGTTTAGTGAGGCGCAAGGTTCATCCCTGAAAGTCATTAGCGAGTCTGTTCTCGACAAAATCGAGGCCCAGATCCGAGCGATCGTTAGCATGGGGAACGTTTCTGCCAGTCGTGAAGCTTTGATGCAGAGCGGCGTATCGAAAGCTCTCGATTATGTGTCGGTCAACTTGGCAATGCAGAGTTACGGACAAAACCTGACCCAATGCTATGAGGAGATCCTTAAGCACGTCGCTATCAGCTTCGGAATCAAGGACGAAGCCACGCTAGAAGCCGTTAAGGTTAGCGGACTAGACTCCTTCGACACAGACGGTCTAGAGGCGATTCTAGAGCAGAGTGATAAAGTTCTGAGCCTGGAAGGGAGACTTTCAGAGACAACACTTAAGCTTTGGTGGATCAAGGTTAGTGAGGCGATGCATCGGAGTGCTGACTCTGAGACCAAAGAGCTGATTCGGGGTGAGTACGAAAAAAGTAAGGGGAAAGCTCTGACCTAGCAGGGGCTTTAAGTGCCTTGTCGTTCATTTTGTGTCAATCGCCAACAAAAAACCGCCTCCAGTTTGAAGCGGCTCAAGGTGTATTTTGATTTGATGGGCGATCCATAGCTTGGCAGAGATAGGCACTTTCTTCAGACATCCCGTGCTTTGAAGAAGTTGTAGACAGCTAAGCCGATCGCAATTAGCAGCAGCGCATGAATCAATCCACCTGCAATATGTAGAGCAAGCCCTAGCGCCCACAGCGCAACGAGCAGAACTACCAATCCCCAAAGTAAGCTGAGCATATTCTTTCTTCCATCACTGTACAAAGCGATCGTACTCCTACTAATCCTTTCTATACCAGCATCCTCAAAACTTCGAGCGACATAGACGCGATTG
Source organism: Myxacorys chilensis (assembly GCF_059505265.1). NCBI lineage: Bacteria > Bacillati > Cyanobacteriota > Cyanophyceae > Leptolyngbyales > Leptolyngbyaceae > Myxacorys > Myxacorys chilensis. The sequence continues at coordinate 2,415 of NZ_JCACKG010000131.1, forward strand.
CTCATCTTGCTCCAAAGAAAACCTGAACCCTCGATTTTGCGTTGATCTGCCTTCTCACTAAGCAAACGCCCAAAGCTTGATTCCCTGAGTATTTTGCTATTTAGTTAGACGTAATTAGATTGAACTACCGGGGGATTAGGCAAACGACTTTCGGAGTTGCACGATTGGCTTTATGAAATACAATTCATCTCAGGGTATCAGAAGCCAAAACGCTAGCCCGAGGCTGCGCTGACTGATTGTGCCACTCATTGCAAATTGCGCCAGAGCTTTTGCTCATTCACATTAGCCCTGCTAAAGTTCTCAAGCGTGACGGTATGGATAACTGACTCTCTACGCGATCGCAGATCGCTCTAGCAGGTGGTTTCCATTATTCTTAGAGAGTCTGACATTACTAAAGTTCATTTGCTTCTGGAGGAAGTTATGGCGCTCGCTCACACTCCAAAGTCTCGTTGGGTTCTGTCACTTCTGCACTTGGCGCTGCTCTCACTAGCGCTGGTTGTCCTGTTTGCAGTCGTTTATTGGGAAGTTGATGCCTTGAGATGGGGAACGCTCCAGAACCAGAACGGTGAACGAGCAGCGGGATTTCTACCCTTTTTATTCTTCAGCGTCGAAACCTTCTTTCGGATTGGCTATGGGTCTCAAATTCCGAGCGGAGTCACTTGGCTGGTCGTAACCTTAGAAGCTTTAAGTCACTTGATGATTGAAGTCGCTTTTATTGCCCATTTAGCAACCCTGGGCTTGAGCAAACTCATCCTGTTGAGCAACCGAACTCAACTGGAAAATAATCTAAATCGCTTCTAGAGTGTCGCAGCCTCCAGTGTATTCTTTGATAAAGTAAATGAGCAATGTAAACCGTGTTCTCGTTTTGTTCGCTCACCCCGCCCTCGAAAAATCTTGGGTGAATCGGCAACTAATTCAAGCTATAGAAGGAGTAGAGTCGATCACAATTCACGACTTGTATGAACGGTATCCCACCTTTCAGATTGACGTGAAGTATGAGCAAAGCCTGCTGCTAGAACACGACATTATTGTGTTTCAGCACCCCTTCTACTGGTATAGCAGTCCTGCCATCCTCAAAGAGTGGCAGGATTTAGTGTTGGAATATGGCTTTGCCTATGGGGAGGATGGCAAAGCCTTGAAAGGGAAAAAATTTCTTTCTGCCATTACCACGGGCGGCAGCAAACAGGCTTACTGCCGCCACGGACATAATTACTTCACGATTCGAGAATTGCTGGCTCCCTTTGAGCAGACCGCCCGACTATGTAGCATGGAGTATTTGCCCCCGTTTGTGATCCAGGGAACCCATCAACTCCGGGAGCCAGAGCACATTGCTAAACATACAGAAGATTATCGAACCGTGTTACTTGCGCTGCGAGACGACACGATTCACTGGGATCAGCTTCACCAACTTACGCACTTTAACCATAACCTGAAGCAGGTAATTAGCAGCTCGGAGATATCTCACCATGCACAATGAGAACTTGTTCTTTCAGGCATTTATCTACTTAGCGGCAGCGGTGCTAGCAGTGCCGATCTCTAACCGTTTAGGGCTGGGTTCGGTGCTGGGTTATTTGATTGCAGGGGTGGTTATTGGCCCCTTTGGGCTACGCTTTGTGGGACAAGAGGGCGAGGATGTCATGCACTTCGCCGAGTTTGGTGTGGTGATGATGCTGTTTCTGGTGGGATTGGAGCTACAACCGTCGCTGCTCTGGCGACTACGAATTCCCATTCTGGGGTTGGGCGGCTTGCAGGTTGCCGTCACAACTCTAGTAGTTGCTGGTGTCAGTCTCCTGTTTGGGCTTCCCTGGCAGATGGGACTGGCGATCGGCATGATTCTGGCAATGTCATCAACTGCGATCGTTCTGCAAACATTAAACGAGAAGGGGTTGACCAAGACAGAAGCCGGACAGTCTGCCTTTTCAGTGTTGCTGTTTCAAGATATCGCGGTGATTCCAATTCTGGCGTTTTTGCCGCTGCTGGCGATGGAACACAGTGCCTCGGTGAGCCAAACGGCGCAGCAGGTCATGTTGGTTGCCGCAGAGCACACCGCAGAGCAGGGAACTGCCCTCCCTCCCTGGCAGCAGGCGCTGCTGGTGATGGCAATTGTAGGTGGCATTATTGTGGGCGGACGGTTTTTGACGCGTCCAGTGTTTCGTTTCATCGCGGCGACTCGGCTGCGAGAAGTGTTTACCGCAACGGCGCTGCTGCTCGTAATTGGGATTGCACTGGCGATGCAGCAAGTGGGGCTTTCTCCAGCATTGGGAACGTTCGTAGCTGGTGTGGTTTTGGCAGACAATGAGTACCGCCATGAGTTGGAGAGCGACATTGATCCCTTCAAAGGCTTGCTGTTGGGATTATTCTTCCTCTCTGTGGGAGCTGGCATTAACTTCAATCTGCTAATTCAGCAGCCCTTGTTGATTCTGGGACTGGTGGTTGGGTTAGCAGTCTTCAAGTTTGGCGTGCTGTTTGCGCTTGGACAGTTCTTCAAGCTGGAATTGAGCCAGAGCTTGCTGTTTGCCTTTGCCCTAGCGCAAGGCGGCGAGTTTGCTTTTGTATTATTCTCCTTTGCCACGCAGTCTAACGTGCTGCCGACCTCTGTGGCGAGTTTGCTAGTGGCAGTTGTGGCGCTGTCGATGGTGTTGACCCCACTGCTCATGATTATCAATGACAAAATCGTGCAGCCTCGGTTTGCCTCGGTAGAAGATGAACGGGAAGCAGATGAAATTGATGATAATGAAAGTCCAGTGATTATTGCTGGGTTTGGTCGATTTGGGCAGATTGTCGGACGGTTACTGCTTGCGAATGGATGCCGCATTACTGTTCTCGATCACAGTGCGGCGCAAATTGACTTGTTGCGGCGTTTCGGCTGGACAGTGTTTTACGGCGATGCTTCCCGACTTGATTTGCTACACGCAGCAGGAGCCGAGCGAGCTAGACTCCTAGTCGTGGCCGTTGACGATCGCGACAAAGTTCTGCAAATTGTGGAACTGGCTCGCAAGCATTACCCGCATCTGAAGATTCTGGCACGCGCAACCGATCGGCGTCACGCCTATGAATTGATTCGGCACGGGGTCAGTGTGATTCGGCGGGAAACTTTTGGCTCTGCCTTGGAGATGGGAGTGGATGCCCTAAAGATGCTTGGGGTACGCTCTCACAGGGCACACCGAGCGGCTCAGACCTTCAGACGATACGACGAAGAAGCCTTGCACGATATGGCATCTGTGGAAGGAGATGATGCCGTTGTGCTGGCCCGATCGCGGCAGTTAGCACAGGATTTAGAGCAGCTGTTGCAGTCTGATGCACAAGAAAGAACTCAGGATGCCGATCGAGCCTGGGACATTTCAGCCCTTCGTAAAGACGCTTAGGTACATGTGGCTAGGATGCTAAGCGCTGATAGTGAAATTAGCAGAAGAATCAACAGCTTCTTAGGACGAATAGTGAGGGGCGACGGTTGTGAGCCATTGGGGAAATGGAGTATGGAGAATCGGTTTAGATTATGCCCCTAAGCAAGACAAACAGCGCGATCTCGTAACGCATCCTCCGCGTGCGATCGTAGAAGGATTTGCATAACTTACCGATCTTGCCCGTGTATATCCTCGACAGAGCAGCTATGAGGAAGAATCAGGTAGGGAATATGAAGAAGAATCGCTGTCTCAATCTCATTTCGATAATAGCTTTGAACTTAGCTTCCACTGTTGCAATAAGTGCGGTAGAACCTGCCCCGGCAAGTGCTCAAAGAACATCCCAAATTAATGCACCTTTAGTTTGTAATCGTGGGGATATGACCGATGGATTAGTTAAATGGAAGTTTGTAACTCATCAGTACGGTAGCAATTATTATCGAGCTCAGGAGGTTAATGGTTCGCGCTGGAACAATGTATCCTGTCGGGAGACTCTTGTTGTAAAGGGACGTTGGCTACCCGGTGAAAAGACGTGCATAATCGCAGGGATAGTGGCTCTTCCAGGCGCGTTTATCCCAGGAGTAGGCGTAGTTGGCTACGTCTACGCTGCGGGTACGACTTGTCTGGTATCAATTATTGACAAGATCACCGACTGACCCCTGCTTCATCAATATCTGGTAACACTTGCTCTTACCCCTAAAGCGGTACGGCATTGGGAGGCGCACATCGCGCCTCCCAATGCCGTACCGCTTCGAGTGTGAACTCGAACCCGTTCCGCCAGAAAGATTCGGAACTTTTTTAGAGACCCCTTCTAGGGCATCCTCCCGTGAGTGCTTTGCGGCAGACGGCAGACACAAAATAGAGCGATCACAGGTTTAGTTCCGCGACCAGTGTTTCCACATTGGAATTGCCATAGGTTAGATACCTGGGCGAAACGATCGTGACTTTTAGCTTTGACCCTACAACAGCCTCAGAAGGAACAGAAGCGTCAAGCATTCCCTATCCAGTCATTGACCCACGTAACGATGGTCAGTTGGCAGATGAGGCGATGCTTGACGCTTATTCGCTATCAAACGGCGCTCTCAATGACACCAGTGAACACAATCCCCTAAAGGTCTTCGCTTCGACGCTCTCAAGATTAGGGGCAGAAGTCCTTTGGTACGTCAATAAGTTACCGCGAGCTTTAGCGGTCGCCTTTCTCAACCTAGCAGGGGTTCAACGGTCGCTAGGACAAGCGGCAAGAGTCAGCCTCAGATTTAGCCTCAGTGGGGCTGTGACCACGCCCTACAGCATCCCGATTGGCTTTGAGGTGCAACCGGATAGCTCACTCGTTAACACTGCCTCAGAGCTAACCTTCAGAACGATCGAGACGCTAGTCATTCTCCCAGGTCAGTCTTACGGCGATGTGTTGGCAGAGTGTACGACGCTCGGCACGATCGGCAACGTCCCCAGAAAAACTCTCACCCGCTTCAGCATTCCCTACGCCAACATAGCTGACGTTCGCAACCTAGAAGACGCTTACGGTGGGGCTGACGCTGAATCGTTGGAACAAGTAGGGAGTCGAGCACTTACTGCCATCAGAGTTAGAGATACGCTGATCTCTCAAAGCGATTACGAGCTTACAGCAATGTCTCTCTTAGGGGAGGGCAGTCGAGCGATCGCCCTTTCATCCATCGGTGCTGACGGGTCGCAGTATCAAATTGGCAGCGTCCATGTGTTCGGGATAAAGAGTGATCGAACCGTCCCTAGTCAGGCTGAGTGCGACGACTTGCAAAATCGGCTCAGTGCTTTAGTCCCTCTCGGCACGTCGGTCTATTTCAGTGCAGCAACGTTGGTTCAAGTGGATCTCAAAGTGATCATCCAACTGAGAGACGGTTTTGATCCTGCCCAAGTGTTTACCGATATGCAGGATGCAATCTCAGCGTTCATTGATCCTGCCACTTATTCTGAAAAGGATTATGTAAGCCTGCGGGGACATTGAGTATGTCTTGCGCGGGATTTTGGGTGTTAGGCGAGTCAATTCAGTTCTGATTAACGGGGTAGGTAATGACTTAATGCTGCCTAACGAAAAGTCTCTGCCAGTGCTGAGAAGTTCTTACTTTGAGGGCTACGCGAGTGACAACATTTTCTTCACCTTTGGCGCGGGCGAAGGAGACCCTAACTGATGTCAGATCCAAAGGCTTGGCAAGACTCTCAACCATTGACCGGAAACCTACCGGAGGTTTACCGCTCCAACCCTGTCTCAGTTTGGCTATCGAGCTACTGGGATAAGTTCTTGATGGGACTGAAGACACGTATCGATGAGATTGCGACAAAACAACTGAATCCCAATACCTGTGATGCTGAGTGGCTTGACTACTTAGCATCACTCTCCGGCTTCACTAGCGACTACTGGGATACCACATGGGGCGAGTCAATCAAGCGATCGCTAATCCAAAACGGTCTTAGCTTTCTGAGGTGGACGCGTAGGGTTGGACAAAAGCTAGATAGGGAATAAGCTACAGTTTT
>NZ_JCACKG010000132.1:0-8072 GCF_059505265.1 Myxacorys chilensis
TCTGAGCCAACGCTGCCAGTTGTGCCTGAACTCGTTGAAGGTATAAGTCAATTTGTTCATAGCAGTGAAATGCGCCGTGAGTCTAACCAGTCGCTGCACCGGAACGTGCCAAATTGATTGATTGAGTTTTCAAGGTTATCTGCGTCCGGTGAGCTTGGTTGTTAGGCAGCGAGGGTGAAAAATAGACTTAATCAGAATTAAGAAAAGCAATCAATTCTTAAACCGATTTCAAATCTTCTTGCAGATTGTTTGTCCATTGAGATACCGAGCACTTTATTACCGAGAAGGTCTAATGAAAAGAGAGTTAGCGATAAATTTTTTGTTCTCGTTTGTGGGCGGCGCAATGATCTGGGCCTTGTCACCATCTTTATCCGGGCAGGTCGAGCCGTGGGATGCGGAAGGTTTTTATTATTCTGTAGCACTTCTTATTGTTGGCCTTACCGTTGGCTTTGCTCGGCCTAAACATGTTTGGTCACACTATGCCGGTATTGTTCTTGGTCAACTGACGTATATGCTTTTTATTCCAGTTCTGCCCGGCAGTTCGTTAATTCTTGTTGGAGTCGCTTTTTTAGCGGTTTACTCCATAATCGCTTTAGCAGGAGCAGCAAGTGGGGCCTGGTTTCGTCGCGTCAGCCGGGGTGCGTGGTGATTTTGCTGCCTAACAAGGCACTGCAGCGAACCCGGCTCTCGCGCTCCGGTTGCAATCCACGCCGTCACCACGGGCCGGGTCGCTGAGCTTGGGTCGTTATAGACCGCATGAATCTCGATGCTGGTGTGCGTACCGCAGCAGATCAAAACTTCTACACGCGCAATCAAAGGAAAAGAGATGAAAATACGCTACGGGTTTCAACAGGTCGGCGATGTCGAAGTGTTCTACCGTGAGGCTGGGTCAAGCGATGCGCCAGTGATACTGCTGTTGCACGGCTTTCCGACCGCTAGCCACATGTTCCGCGACCTGATCCCTCTGCTTGCCGATCGCTTTCGGCTCGTCGCGCCGGATCTGCCTGGTTTCGGGCAGACCAAGGCACCGTCACGCGGAACGTTCGACTACACGTTCGACCGCCTTGCCGACGTAATCGAGGGCTTCGTCGATGCTTTGTCGCTCGATCAATACGTACTCTACATCTTCGACTACGGTGCGCCAGTAGGTCTGCGTCTGGCGATGCGCCATCCTGAACGGATATCTGCAATCGTCTCGCAGAACGGCAATGCCTATCTTGAAGGTTTCAGTGACGAATGGGGGCCGTGGGAAACCTATTGGCGCGAACCGAGCGCAGCAAACCGGGAAGCCTGCCGACCCTCGCTCGCACCGGACACAATCCGGAACTGGCAGTATGGTACCGGAGCCGATCCAACCCTTTTGTCACCCGACGGCTACGAACTCGACATCGCCTACATGGGGCGGCCAGACGCGGAGGAGATCCAGCTCGATCTGATCTTCGACTACCGCAGTAACGTTGCGCTCTATCCAGCCTTCCAGTCCTACTTTCGAGAGCACCGTCCGCCGCTTCTCGCCGTCTGGGGTCGTCATGATCCGGCATTTCTGCCCGCTGGTGCTGCCGCTTATCAGCGAGATCTCCCGAATGCAGAGATTCACCTGCTCGACGCCGGACATTTCGCGCTGGAGACTCATGCAGAGGAGGTGGCAACGTTGATCCGCGCGTTCCTCGACAGAACGCTCGGTTCCACGCTGCGTCTTGAAGGTGATTGCACAAGAATCTGACAAAACACCCTAAGAATCTGAAAGAAACCGAGCATTAGGAGTCATTACACTCAGACTATGAAAACAGCAGATAGGAAGCAAAAACACATTCTTCGCGATAAGGGACATTCCATGAAACTCTATCATATGCCCGGTGCCTGTTCGCTGGCTGATCTCATCGTTCTTGAATGGATTGATATGCCGCACGAAATCGTCAGGATGAGTCTTGAAAGCATCAAGTCACCAGACTATAGCTGTAGCCAATTAGATTAGGACACAGATTATAAGTCAAGATAGTTGCCGTAAAACAACCATCATTAATCACGTAACTAAAAAGGAGTTTGATCGTGCAGAAAATCGCACTTGACACTATCACTGAAGCCGTCATTAATCATGGCGATCGCGGCAAATCTCACCCGCGACTCTATGAAATTTACACGAGCTTGGTTCGACATTTGCATGACTTTGTGCGTGAGGTGAAGCTGACTGAATCAGAATTGCAGCAGGGACGTAATTTTCTCAACCAGGCAAGTCATCACACTCAAGAGATTCCCACTGGAGAGATCCATCTGTTAACGGATCTACTAGGGATCTCAGAGTTGGTAGAATTGCTGCACGATGCCCATCGCGGTACAGAAAGCAATTTAGAAGGACCCTTGTATGTGCCGAATGCACCAGAACGGCAGATGGGCGATCGCTTGGGTATTGATACAGAAGGAAATTCGCTTTTCCTGTCAGGCAGGGTTTTAGATTTGAACGGTCAACCGATCGCCAATGCTCTGATTGATGTTTGGCAACCCAACTCCAAAGGATTATATGATATCCAAGATCCATCTCAGCCGTTGGGGAATTTTCGGGGACGTTTCAAAACGAACAAGAGTGGAAAGTATACGTTTGAAACCGTAGTGCCAATAGGTTACAAGGTGCCAACCAGTGGTCCATCTGGCGAGTTGTTGCGACTGTTGGGACGGCATCCCTGGCGGGCAGCTCACATCCATTTCAAAGTCAGTGCCCCAGAGTACACGTCGCTGACAACCCAATTTTTTATTGCTGGTGATCCTCACCTGAATTCAGATACAACCTTTGCAGTGCGATCAATGATCGTTGAATTACAAAAGCACGAAGCGCTAGACGAACTCAAGGCACGGAATCAAAGTAAACAGTTTTACACAACGGAATTTGATTTTGTGTTGAAACCCGTTACTCTCTCTAGCAGAGAATTATAAAGCAACGGTTGCACATTATGTCTACACCATCAATCCAGAACAATCCGCTAATTGGCATTTGGAAGTTAATTTCTGCAACTGCCATTTACGCTGATGGAACGGTGACTCCAGACGTGTATGGAACTCATCCGGTTGGCTACATCACTTACACATCAGATGGTCACATGATGGTGATGTTTTCTAGGAGCGATCGCTCAGCGCTGAGTCAGGAGGTCAGATCACCGCTGACTCCCCAGATGCAATCTTTACCCGTGGAAGAGCTTGCTCAAGCATTTACAACATTCAATGCTTACGCTGGAACTTATACGTTGAGTGGCAACACAGTAACTCACCAGATCAAAATTGCATCAATTCCTAATCGCGTTGGTACAACGTTAGTTCGCACCTTTACTCTTAATGAGAGCCGACTAACGCTCGTGACGCCGCCAGTCTTGAGTGATGGTGTTGAAGCGGTTTTTGAGCTGCTGTGGGAACGCATTATAGCAAGGGGAGTTCGTTGTCGATAACGAAGTAGAGGCAAGTACGATCACTTTTCACTCACTGAAAACGTCGCTATCCTCGGTTATCTCGACGGACGAAACTGGCTCACTGGCGAACGATCGATTGCCGCTCCCTACCTGTTCGTCATTCTGCGCTGGGCGATCAACACTCAGGCTGGTTGTCATTCCCGGCGGGCCGCACGCCATCAACTGGACTCACGCTGATCAGGTCAATCCCGTGTTACTGGACTTTCTTCAGCAGGAATAATCAGTGATCTGCTGCATTTCTGGCTTGTGAAAAAACTCTGTGATTCATCAGCTGAGTCAGGCTCAAATGATACACATATTTGTCTAGTTCTGAAGAGGCAATTCTATGACTGTCCCCACTCAAACGTCTCGAACCGTTGCCGGAGTAATCAACAGCGTTGAAACACTCGAAGGGGCCGGATTTCTAGTACGTCGGCCCTTTCCCAAAAGTAGCTTCTCTGAATTTGACCCGTTTCTCCTCCTCGACGAGTTGGGTCCGATTAATCTAAAGCCGGGTCAGGCAAAAGGTGCACCCGATCATCCGCACCGGGGCTTTGAAATCGTCAGCTATGTCTTGGATGGACGGTTAGAACACAAAGATTCTGCGGGGCACGCCGGGCTACTAAATCCGGGTGATGTCCAGTGGATGACAGCAGGTGCCGGGGTCGTGCATTCCGAGATGCCGGAGTCAATGTTTACCCAAACTGGTGGACGGCTCCACGGCATTCAACTATGGGTCAATCTGCCACAACGAGACAAAATGATGCCACCCCGCTATCAGGAAATTCCAGCGGCTCACATTCCGGTCGCTCAAACCGAAGATAGGTCTGTGACAGTGCGGGTGATTGCGGGAGAAGCGTTAGGGGCAAAAGCCGTAATTCAGACGCGCACGCCGATAACTTACCTCCACTTCACACTGCAACCAGGGGCAACGATAATCCAGCCTGTACCCAAAGAGTACAACGCCTTTGTCTATGTACTGGAGGGGTCTGGGTTGTTTGGGACAGAGCCAGCGCCTGGTGATGATGGGCAGATGGTGCTCTTTTCTCAAGATGGAGAAGATGTAGTGATCTCCAACCCTGCTGATGCTCAGCGTCCTCTAGATCTTCTGCTGATTGCAGGTGTACCCCTTAACGAACCAGTCGTGCGCTACGGTCCGTTTGTAATGAACACTGAAGCTGAAATTACTCAAGCGATCAACGACTACCAGGAAGGAAGGATGGGACAGATTTATGCCTAACACATTTCAATATTGGACTAGTCAACATCAACGCTTGAGTGAGATACGAATCAAACTACTGCATCTGCACAAGCTTTTACTAGAGACTGAGCGTCTTACCTATGAGCAAGTTCGAGGGCAAGTTTCTAGAGGTGAATTGCTACAACTGGTGATTAGTCATAAGCAGTTTGCCTGGTTGCATCGACTCTCAGAATTGATTATCCAAATCGATGAGTTGCGTCATGCCGATGAACCTGTTACATCAGAGGCAATTGAAGCGATTGACAGTGACATTCGTACACTGCTCAGCCCCGACGAATTGGGCGATGAGTTTGCCATGAAGTATAATACGGCGCTTCAACGCCACCCCGATGTCGTGTTAGCTCATGCAGATGTCGTGATGTTGCTGACCTCTGACAGTATTCAACCTCCGAAATTCACAGATTCTGAACTTGCTCCGATTGTGTAATTGCAAACCTCCTTGCTTTTCTCCCAAGCACCTATGAGGCAGCAGCCAACTTAGGACATTGGGATCGAGTAGCCCTGGAGCGTTCCCCAACCGTGTAAGGCTAACAAATTGCAAATTGCTGAAGCGGATGGACTAGCGACCTTGATACAAAGTTTGAGGCGATCTGCTGCCACTTAGAGATACTAAATGGATAGTGGATAACCGGTCAACCATTTTGGCAAATGGCAGTTATACAACGCGGTAAGCAAACAAGGAGCATACGCAAAAATGGTTAAAGGTAGGTTAGAAGCATTCAGTGATGGGGTAATTGCTATTATTATCACCATTATGGTACTGGAGTTAAAAATACCTCATGAGTCAGATTTAGCTGCGCTACGTCTGCTGATTCCAACCTTTCTAAGCTATGTGTTGAGTTTCGTGCATGTTGGTATCTACTGGAACAATCACCATCACCTGTTTCAGGCAGTCCGGCAAGTGGATGGTTCAACTTTGTGGGCAAACCTACATTTGTTGTTCTGGTTATCACTATTTCCTTTTGTCACCGCGTGGATGGGTGAAAATAACTTTGCTGCGTTGCCTGTGGCGCTTTATGGTGTGGTTTTCTTGTTGGCTGCGATCGCCTACTTCACTCTGACCCGCACACTTGTTTTTCACCACGGTCAAGATTCCACACTTGCAAACGCTCTTGGTCGGAACTTTAAAGGCAAGTTATCGGTATTGATTTATGCAGTTGCAATTCCACTTGCTTTTGCAATCTCTTGGCTTGCGTGTGCATTATACGTTCTGGTTGCAGTCCTGTGGCTCATTCCCGATCGTCGTATTGAAAAGGCGTTGAACTCATAAAGTTCCATGTTCGATGCAACAAAAACCAGCTAACAAACCCTCTGCACCAGCATGAATATAGGTTGTTGGTCACAGACAAAGGTGATCTGCATCCGGTGCGCGGGAACATTCTGCCGCTTAAACCTAAGACGGGAAGGTGGCTGATTCTCATACTGCGACATCTGGCGCTTTCGCGGCAACAAGATTGTCGAATTAAGAGCTTTCGTAATCCCAACCGAAGTCAAAGCTGAAACCAGCAACGCAGCGTAAATCGTCCACAAAAGGTAGGAGGTATTCTCATGAAAAACGCAACTTACGTGGAGTCTGCCCGACAAGGTAAGTATCGGGGGTGGCGGTATGTTCTGGGACTGGTGGTCATCCTCTTTGCGTGGCTGGTGGTCGGGACTGGTGCCAGCGTACTCGTCGCGTTCGCGCTCAGCGGCCAGCCGGATTACTACGTGCTTGGTCCTTTCGGGAAGTTCCTGTTTGTTATGGTAGGTTTCCCATTTTTCCTCGCGGGGGTTCTCATCGCCGTTACCCTTATCCACCGCCGTCATCCCCTGACGCTCATCACGGCGCGGAAGAAGATAAGCTGGCGTCGCATCGGTCAGGGGTTTGTGGCGTGGTCCGTTCCAGCGTTTCTGCTAGGCGTGCTGGGACAGTACCTCTTCTACCCTGACAGCTTTTCTTTCAACTTCGACCTGGCGACGTTCGCGCTCTTCGTGCCACTGGCACTGGTCTTCACCGCGATCCAGACCACCACTGAGGAGCTTTTCTTTCGCGGATACATCGTGCAGGGCGCGAGCATGATCTCGACCAACCGCGTTTTTCTGGCGCTCATGGCGGCCGTGGTATTCACCCTGCCGCACCTCTTAAACCCGGAGGTGAGCGCAGGCGGCTGGCTCACGGTCTTCTCCAACTACTTCCTCGTTCCGGGTCTGTTGTGGACCGTGGTCTCGTTGATTGACGGCACCACTGAACTCGCCATCGGCGCACACTTCGCGAACAATATCGGCAGCATACTCCTGTTCAACATAACTGGAAGCGCCCTGCCCACACCGGCTCCGTTCACAATCAGCGAGTATCACGCGACCTACGGGGCGCTATCGGTGCTGGTTGCAATACCCATATTCCTGGCGATCGCCTACAAGGTGTTCAAACGCGACGAGGCATCCGAACCCGTTTTCCAGAGCGATCGGATTGGTCGTCGATGATCTCATCAGTTTGTAAAACCATCAGCAAATGCACCAAAGGTGTTGATCACCATGTCTAAAGTTCCTTCTAACCAACCGCCGGACTCAGGAAAGACCGCCGCCACCTCATCCCGACCTAATAGGGTTCCGCGTCCAGGCTTGCCCGAATGCATTGTTGGTCTTATCGTCTTTAGCGTAGTTGGGTACGGAGTCGGATCACAACTCTCGCGGCTCGGACTCGATCCCGTGGTTTATGGGCTGATCTTCACTGCGCTGTCTGGTGTCGCAGGCATCGCCGGGTTCTCGGCAGCGGCGTTGCTTCGGATTCGTTCCTGGAGTGCCTTCAGCGTCCGCCGGGTCTCGCGGCAATGGCTGCTAATCGGGGTCGGAGCAGGACTCGTCGCGTTCGTCGTCAAGAGTCTGGCGACCCTAGCATATACCGCTATCACCGGAGACAGTTCTACCCCTCAGACCATGTACGCCGAAGGTGGCAGTGGCGGGGTGCTGTCCTTAATCCTGGCGACGTTGTTTCTCGGTATCCTCACACCCTTGGCGAGGAACTGCTTTTCCGGGGCGTGATTGCCAATGTGTTGCTGCGCTATGGGTCAGTTTTCGGGGTTGTGAGCAGCGCCTTGATCTTCGCCCTCATGCATGGCATCAATATCGTTTTTCCCACAGCCCTAGTAATGGGACTCGTCGGTGCTGAACTGCTGCGCCGTAGCGGCTCGGTCTGACCCACTGTCGTTGTTCACGTTGTCATCATCTGCCGACTCCGGCACTGGTAGCCGCTGGCATGGGCTGAAAGGAACCGCAGTATACCTCAATAAGGAATTCATCATGCAATATCTTTCACAGGATTTAATCCTTCTTGCACTCAATTCCCAAACTGGAAAAACTCGCTTCTCTTGGTACTCTGCACTCGACTATGGCTTGGT
>NZ_JCACKG010000133.1:0-8071 GCF_059505265.1 Myxacorys chilensis
AGAAACTGGCTGCTCTTTTTGCGGTTTCCACCACTCTGTTTAGTCTAAACTCCAGTTATTGACTCAATGAGCCTGAAGGTTTGCCCTAACCGTCGCATCAGCTAGCACGAGGTGATGTTGAGTTGCTGAGACGGAAACTCAATCGCTAAATTGCCACCACTCTTAACGAGACTCTAGTTGACCAGCAGGCGATCGCGTCTGGATTTCAAACCCACCTAGCTCAGCCCGTCGAGCCAGCTACCCTGATTGCAGCGATCGCTCGTTTACATGGTCGGCAGGAAAGACCTTCCAGGTGAGAAGCGGGATTAAATAAAACGCTCCGCTTCTGGATCAAAGACGACAGCTTTTGGAAGCTCTTTCATCACTTTAAGCACCAGCACATAATCATCGAAATACTCTAAATCTGGATCGGCATCACAACTGATATCAAACCGGAACCCATAAGTGGCTAACGTGGATTGATCGGCGCGATCGCTGCCAAATAATTCCACAATGCCTTGAGTTTCTTCTAAAACGGTGGGAGAGGAATCTGCCCAGACGTACAGCGACCAATCATTAATAAACAGCGTCAGTTGAGATTCCTCTCGAAATACTTCGATTGCGCCGCTCTGTCCTGCTGGCGTTGAACCGAGCGCCGATCGCAGCTTCGCCTCAACTTGCTGAAGCGACACCGGAGTATCGGTTGGGAGTAACACCATTGCTGTGTATGACATCTAGAACGTTCTCACTCAACAATAAAGGCGATTTCTGAAAAAACTCGTGACAAGGAATTCTTTAGTTCCAATTCTTTAGTCTATAGAGGAAAGGGTTGCGAAAAATGCGTTTCCCTGTAGAATTGCACAAACTTACCAAACAAATCCTAGAGGCAGGGGCTTCGCTGTCAGCAAAGAATTTCAATTCGTGTAGATCATCCGTTCTAAGTATGTTATCAATGATAGAAATCACCCAATTTTCGTTCATAGCATCGGTTCGAGGCTACACTAAACACTGATTTTTACCGTTCTCTAACTATCGCCTGTGTACGTCAAGCGCGTTGAACTAACTAACTTTAAATCGTTTGGGGGCACGACGCCAATTCCGTTGCTGCCAGGGTTTACTGTGATTTCAGGCCCGAACGGATCTGGAAAGTCGAATTTGTTAGATGCGCTGCTGTTCTGTCTAGGTTTAGCAGGCTCGAAAGGCATGCGAGCGGAGCGATTGCCCGATTTGGTCAATCAAACGCAGAGCAGCAAAGGACGTTCAACCGTGGAAGCGATCGTCACGGCGACGTTTGATCTGTCAGATGAATTGGATGTTCTCAATGCATTAAACAACCCGAATGAAGAGAATGCGGATGTTTCATTAAATGATTCTAATGGTCATCTTACCAACGGCAATGGACACGCCTCGAAAGATCATGAGTTAAATGGGCACACAGATAAGAATGGCAATGGAAACGGCATCATTAACGCAGAGTGGAGCGTGACGCGGAAGCTCCGAGTCACACAACAAGGAACTTATACTTCAAATTATTTTATCAATGGTGAACCATGCACGTTAACTGAGTTACACGACCAGTTAAATCGATTGCGTATTTATCCCGAGGGTTACAATGTTGTGCTTCAGGGAGACGTAACCCGGATCATCTCGATGAATGGACGAGAACGGCGGGAAATTATTGATGAATTAGCAGGCGTAGCATCGTTTGATCGCAAGATTAATCAAGCCAAAGACAAACTTAATGCGGTTAAAGAACAAGAAGATAAATTTCGCATCGTTGAAACTGAATTGATTGCTCAGCGCGATCGCTTAGCGCAGGACCGGATCAAAGCCGAGAAATATAAGAAACTCCGGGCAGACGTGCAGGCAAAAGAACTGTGGGAAGTCGTCATTCGTTTCCAAGATGCAGAAAAGAACGTTAGAAAGGTCCAGGAGCAAATTGAGTCTGATGATAAGCAAACGATCAGTCTCACCGAACAATTAACCGTCTTACAAACCGAGATTGAGAAAACCTCTGTTGAATTAGAAAAGCTTAATGTGCTGGTGCGATCGCTAGGCGAAGAAGAACAGATTGCCATTCAGTCAACCTTAGCCACCCGTGAAGCAGAACTGAGGCAACTCCAGCGGCAAGCAGAAGATTTAACGGCGGCAAGAGCCGAATTAGCCAAAGGGTTAGCGCGATCGCAGCAAGACCTCAGTGAGCATTTGCAAATGCTAGAGTCTCTGACTCAAGAGCAACAGAGCGTGGGTTCGAGAGAACTTGCGATCGCCACTCAACACCGCGACACCGCTCGCCAAAATTTAGAACAAAAACGCGAGGAAGCGAGTCATTCTGCGGCGAGTGCAGAAGCGTGGGTACAAGAACAAACGCAACTTCATCACCAAATTGAAACCTTAACGAAAACGCTTGAACCTCAGCGTACCGAACAAGCGCGGTTGCGCGAGAAAACCGAGCAACTCGAACGCCAAGTCCAAGAGCAAGCCAACACGCTACAACAGGCGGAAGGGCAGCTTGCTCAGAAACAAACAGAATCTACCGATCTCACTGCTCAATTAGAGGCGCAGACCCATCAAGTCCAATCCTTTGCCCAAGCCGTTTCGGAAGCCGAAGGTGAATTAAAGCTTCAACAAGAAACTCAAACGCGATTGTTAAATGAACAACGAGAAAAACAACGCAAATTAGATAGATTAGAAGCGCAAGCGCAAGCCACTCAAGAAGCACAAGGCACACAGGCATCTCAAGTTATTTTGCAAATGGGATTGTCGGGCGTGTGTGGGCTAGTGGCGCAATTAGGACAGGTTGAACCGCGCTATCAGCTTGCTGTCGAGACGGCCGCAGGCGGACGATTAGCAAGCATCGTCGTGGAGGATGACGCGATCGCAGCGGCGGCGATCGAAATTCTCAAACAAAAACGCGCTGGACGCGCCACGTTCTTACCGATCAACAAAATTAGAGCGCCTCATATTCCCAACCTTTCGACTCAGCGATCAATGCGCGGCTGTGTGGATTACGCCGTTAACCTGATTGATTTTGAAGACAAGTACTACGACATTTTTGCTTACGTCTTTGGCACAACGCTAATTTTTGAAACGCTGGACGATGCGCGCCGCCATCTCGGACAGCACCGCATTGTCACGCTGACCGGAGAATTGCTGGAGGCGAGCGGCGCGATGACCGGAGGCAGTACGGGGCATCGCTCGTCATTAAAGTTTGGCACTGCTACTGCCGCCGAATCACCCGAAATTGTGTCGCTGCGATCGCGCCTCAACGAAATTGATCGCATTCTGGCGCATTGTGACAGCGCGATCGCTAAAGCCAGCGATCGCCAAAAAGAACGCACCCAAGGCCTGATTGAGGCGCGGCAACAACTCCGCGAACTCCAGATTAAGGCTGAGCAGACCAAAAAAGAACTCGGACAGCTTGAAAAGCAGCGCGATCTCCTCGCGCCACAGCTTAAAGCCAATCGAGAAGCCCTAGCGACGGCTCACCATCGACTGCAAGCGCTAGATACTGGAGTGCCGATTCAAGAACGGCAGCTAGACGAGATTCGTCAGGCTTTAGCAACATTAGAGCAGTCTCAAACGCACAGCGAATGGCAACACATTCAAGCTGGGTTGCGATCGCTAGAAGCTGACCTGAATGAGAAAGAACTCGCGCTCCGGGGAATCGAACAACGCATCCAAAGCCTCGAAACTCAGCGCCAGCGACTGCAAGAGAAGATCGAACAGGGACAAATTCGGGTTGGGGAGCAGCGATCGCAGCAAACCATCCAGCTTCAGCAGCAAACCGAAAACTCTGACCTGCAAGTTACCGTTCGGCAACAGGTTGTCGAATTGAGTGCCGCGATGTCCGCGCTTGATCAAAAACTAGGCGAAGAACGGCGCAAGCGAGATGCGATCGATCGTCAACTCCGAGATCAACAAACCAACCAGCAGCAACTGACCTGGCAACGCGATAAAGTCCATGAAACGAGTCAAGCCCGCCGCGCCGAACTGATCGAACTGCAAGAACAATTAGAAACCCAGCGTGCCGATTTGCCTGATCCCTTGCCTGAGATTCCAGCCGACGCCGATCGCAACTTGGGACAACTCCAGCACGAGATTCGCTCAATGCAGAAACGGCTTCAGGCGATGGAACCCGTGAACATGCTGGCGCTGGAAGAGTACGATCGCACTCAAGCCCGCCTCGAAGAACTGACCGAAAAATTAAGAACCCTAGAAGACGAGCGCACCGAACTGTTGCTTAGAATCGAAACGTTCACAACCTTACGCCGCCGCGCTTTTATGGAAGCTTACGAAGCCGTAGACATTAACTTCCAGGCAATTTTTGCGACCCTTTCTGAGGGCGACGGACGGCTGCAACTCGAAGATGCTGAAGATCCGTTCAATGGTGGACTCAATTTGATTGCTCACCCAAAAGGCAAACCCGTTCAGCGACTCGCTTCTATGTCTGGAGGCGAAAAATCTCTGACGGCGCTCAGTTTTATCTTTGCTTTGCAGCGCTATCGACCCTCGCCCTTCTATGCCTTTGACGAAGTAGACATGTTCCTAGACGGCGCAAACGTAGAGCGATTGTCTAGAATGATCAAACAGCAGGCACAGCAAGCGCAGTTTATTGTGGTGAGTCTGCGTCGTCCGATGATCGAATCGGCGCAACGAACAATTGGGGTGACTCAAGCACGGGGAGCCTATACCCAAGTCTTGGGGATCAAACTGCCGCAAAGTGCCCCTGTTTAGAGCATCGCTTAAACCATTTCTACCGAATCTTTCCGGTAGGGATTTCCGCTACCCTCAGATCGCATACCCGTAGGTATATGATGATGGGGTTCGGAACTATGATTTTAGTAATTAGATCAGATTTGTAAGCAGGATTCGGGACACAATGACAGAAGAATTTCGCCAACGCTCCGACATTCTTGGAACTCAGGTCATCACCCGCACCGCCGGAAAGCGACTGGGCGTCGTCAGTCAGCTTTGGGTTGATATCGATCGCCAAGAAGTCGTCGCCCTGAGTCTCCGCTCGAATCTGTTCTACGGCACGCCTCAGCCAATGATGCTCTCCAGCATTCGCCAAATTGGAGACGTAATTTTAGTGGATGATGAAGATGTGATCGAGGATGTTGATCTCGACATCTACAGCAACTTGGTTGGCTTCGAGGTGATCACCGAGACGGGCGAGTTGCTGGGCAAAGTGAGAGGCTTCCGGTTTGATATCGATAGCGGCAGGATTGATACGTTGGTGATTGCATCGATCGGGCTTCCCCTCATTCCTGATCAGATCGTTAGCACCTACGAACTTCCAATTGATGAAGTGATTAGCAGTGGCCCTGATCGGTTGATTGTGGTCGAAGGCTCAGAAGATCGGATGAGCCAAATTACGGTCGGTGTTTTAGAACGGTTGGGGCTTGGCAAAGCTCCTTGGGAACGGGAAGAAGAAGGTCAGTATCTTGCGCCCATTAAAACCGAGAATCAGCTGCCGTCAGGTCAACAAGTTCCGATCGCAGCGCCTCCTCGCTATGAACCCAGCTATGAACCTAGTGTCGAGGAACAAACGTGGGACGAAGACACCTGGGAACCGGAACCGATTCAGATGCGATCGCCAGAACCTCCGATGCGTCAAGCTGAACTCTATCCTCCTACGTATGAAGAGGACGACGAGGACGATAACTGGAGTGCGGCAAGTAATAGCGATGTCTACTCCCAAAGCGATCGCTACGAAGATGATCTCGAAGACGAGGAAGATTTCGTTGATGAAGATGTAGAAGACATTGAAGTTGACTTTGTAGAGATTCAGGAACCCGCTTCTCCGCCGCTTCAACTGGCTGAGCCTACTGAAGATCCGTGGGCCGACAAAACAGAGGATGATTACAAGCCTCAAGAACTGAAGCTGCCTGAGAAGCAGCCTGAGAAACAAAAAGAGCCAGAATACGAGGAAGAAGGCTACTAATCTTCAATTTCAATAGGCTTAACAAATCAGGGCTAAGACGTTTGACCTTCTGCCATACTGGAGAAGAGAACGTTTTGCCCTGATTTGCTTATGTTTGGTACATTTCAGCAGAGTAGCCTCCGCATTGAAGTTGATGCTTCCCAAGAAACATTGCGGAACGGATTGACCCATCCGCGTGAGTTGCAAAAATGGCTTTGGTTTGAGCGATTGTCTGCTGGGTTGCCCGATACATTGCAGCCTGGAGTGAAATTTACAGGTCAAATTGGCGCGATCGCAATCCAACACCAGGTCGAACTCGCTGAACCCAATCGGATTCGGTTCTTACTGAGCCAAGGCATTGATGGCTTCCATGAATGGGCATGGGGAGACGGCTGGGTGCAGTCGAGAATTGAAGGGATCTCGCTGTTGCCAATTAATTTGGGTCAGACCATCAGTTTGTTGAGCCTGAAGCAATATTTGGCGAGTCAAACTTCGCAAACAAATGCCTAAGAGAGGGAATTGAAGAAGTTACTGAGCGAACTAGGATGTGCGATCGTTTAGAGCTTGCGAAGCGTCTCTTTCAGAGTTTGCGCCTTGGGCAGTCAGGTGCATGAGCATTGTTAGGCAGGGTTACAATATGATCATGAAAGCAGCCCAACCAGATATTGTTGTAACAAGCCCAGATGGGGAGTATCTGATGATTGTTGAGGTAAAGCTCAACGATCACAATCAAAGCGCTGTTGATCAGCTCAGACATCTTATGGCGTCTATCGGCTGTTCAGTTGGGCTTGTCGTATCTGGTGAGCGTATCGTACTCCTCCGTGATTCCTTAGAGAAGTCAAATGGTGGGTCAATTGATGTAGTTGGTGAAGCGAGACTTCCAAATTCTTTTCTACCACCCGCAGACGAGCAATGGAAGGGAGAACCTGCTCTTGAGTTTGAATCTCAAGTTCAGCGATGGCTTGAGAAACTGAAGCTGACTTCCGGTGTAGGGAGTCTGCCAAATGACTTAAGAGAACTTCTTGGCGAGCCAATAATTAGCCTTCTCCGACTTGGTGAAGTTAGGGCTGCTAGTCCTAGATGGAGCAAAGTTGCAAGGTGACGCCCAAGGTTGTTTTAGTTGAAACAAACTGGGTGGTAGATGTTATTGCTCCAGCGCATTTGCAAAGTCCGCAGGCTATTCAGTTGCTTCTACGTGCTGAGGCTAGTGAGTTGAAGCTATATGTCCCTGCAATATGTTTAGCAGAAGCACGTGAAACTGTACCTCGACGATTTACCCCACGCTCTCGCTCGGAAGACTTACGTAAGTTTGTTAGATGGGCAAGAGATGAAGGTCGAGTGAGTGCTGAGGATGCGAAGGCAGCATTTCGGGTATTCGAGCAATTTGATGGGTTAGTCGCAAATGAACTAACGAAAGTTTCAGAGCGATTGGATGCTTTGGCGAAGCGTCCTGGTCTCAGCGTCTTTCCACTTTCAGAACCAATGCTAGAGCGCCAAGTATCTATTGGTGCAATGGATCTTTCTCTCAAGCCTTATGATTTAGCTGTTCTAGCAGCTGTGATAGTTAAGGCTGAAGAATTACAGCAAGAGGGACATCCCTGGGTTGGCTTTTGTGAATTAGACTCTGATCTTCAACCTTGGGACAAATCTGGTGCTCGAAAACCTGTTCTTAGCGATCTCTACGACAACGCCCGAATATGGGTATACGGCGACTTCTTGCTAGAAGAAATAAATGAGTTTTCCAATGGGTGGACTACTTCAACTTAGCAATTACTGCTTAGCGGTGACACGCAACGGCGGTAGACAATCTCAAATTTAGCAGCAATGGCTTTCGACCGTCCGTTGCTATGACAGCTTGCTGACTGCATCACGGAAACTCAAGAAAAATCAATAACCCTTACTTGACATCAATTCCTCTAGATTGCCAAAACTCGATACGTTCTCGGCTTGCTTTCTCAATTTTCGCTTGTCTCAAATTCTCATTTAGCACCTCTGCAATTTGCTTCCCCATGAAACTACTGTGGTTATCTCGCACACACTGCGCTGGCTGCAAAAGGCTGACGACTTCTGCTCCTAAACACTTCCACCACGTATGCTGCTGAGAAGAAAGATTGAAGTGACCCCTTTAGTTCGGACAGAAGCACAAAAGATTTAAGCGTATCTACT
>NZ_JCACKG010000134.1:0-8044 GCF_059505265.1 Myxacorys chilensis
TTATTTCACTGCCTTGCTGATTGAACTTCGCTGAAATGTCAACACAACCTAGTAAAAATTTCATAATTCAGCAGCTAGCGTTAGCTGATCATCAACGCCTCACGTTTCATAGTGTTTCACCTCGGTCAACGCATTGTTACACATCACACTCGATTATTTGCCTTAATCCTGGGTCAATGTCTCGCCTTTGGGGTTCTGATGCGGAATGCAAATGTTGACTTACTTGTGGGTGGTGCCCTAGATATGTGGCGCTGAACTACGAAAGCCAACTTCAGCAACATCTTTTGAGTAGAGTATCAACGTACCTGGAACATGAACGATTACTGCTCTACCCCTAACCTAAACAGTTCAACTGATTGCAAACCCATTCTGCGGTTGCCGCTCCCGACCGAAAAGCGCTTTCGACTCGATTTCCACCACACCAGTCACCTGTGCAGATCAAGGGCAAATCGGTTTGAGCCGCGAGATAGGGCTGAGCGAGTGGTGTGACTGGGAAAGCATATCGCCAGCGATGAACTTGCAACACTTCGGGTTCAGTCAACCAAGGGACAGTGGCTTGAGCTGCTTGAATCAGCAACTGTTCGCCCACGGCTTGAAGATCGTGAGCCTCAAAAAACTGATGGGCAAAGGCGGCGCTGCTTTGAATCACAAACACAGGCTGCACTGGGTGCTGCTGTTTCGAGCTATCAAATCCAATCCAGC
The DNA here is from genome assembly GCF_059505265.1 of Myxacorys chilensis. Classification (NCBI taxonomy): domain Bacteria; kingdom Bacillati; phylum Cyanobacteriota; class Cyanophyceae; order Leptolyngbyales; family Leptolyngbyaceae; genus Myxacorys; species Myxacorys chilensis. Next base: position 703 of record NZ_JCACKG010000134.1, read on the forward strand.
TTAAATCTGAATCTAGAGGACAAGTAATGCCCTGAAACGGCAATGCTTCAGCGTCCGACTGACGATCTTGAGAATAGAGCGCGATCGCGCTAATGGATGGCGCAAACTCGACGGATCTCAACGCCTTCAAATAGCGATCGTCTAATTCCAGCCCCTCAAGCAACATCACCGCTTGAGGGGCTGGAATTGCCATAACTAACAATTTTGCCGTTATGTCAGGAGCTTGCGCGATCGCGGTTTGTTCACAACGCAACCGCCACCCGTTCTTGGTTGCCTCAATCGAGATGACGCGCTGATTCAGCCGGATGTTGAGATCGGTCGAGATGGCACGCGCGATCGCGCTAATGCCAGTCGGGGATACATATCGAGGCGATCGCTCCGCCAGGACTCGAAGTTCTCCCTGGCTATCGAGTGCGTGAATCGTTTCTGTCCAGGTTCTCAGTGTGCCTCGCCCCACCAAATTCTCAAGCAACGCTTTAAACGACGAGTCTTTCGGCTTAAGATAGCAAACGCCATGATCTGCATGAGTGCCGTGTAGCCGCCGAGTTGCCATGCGTCCGCCCAGCCCTCGCGACTTCTCAATGACCACAACACGATGCCCTGCTTGGTGTAGCCGTTGGGCGCAGGTCAGACCCGCCATACCTGCACCGACGATCGCAATATCAGCCGAAGAATCTGCCATGAAGGTCAACCGCAATCCTAATCACAAGGTTTGAGTGTGGAGTGTAGAATATGAAGGACTGCCCGCACGCTGCATTTGGAGGAAGTCTAGCAGTGGATGAGTTTAGAGACGCTTTAGAACTGGCAACAGACGATGAGCTGCAAGAATTAACCGATATTCTGTTTCGCCCCAAATTTAATCCTTTGGATTACGTTAACACGCCTCATCCTCTAGACGTGCAGAGCCAACACCGGGAGGACTGGTTAGATACGATCGACGATCGGTTCCGCTTTCTTGCAGCAGATGGCATGACGGTTCTACGCCGTCAAACCGGGCACGTCACCTATCGCCAAATCCTAATTCAAGTTTGTCGCTATTTGAAGTTGCCCTACATGAACTCGATGGCGACCACTGATATTGAGGCAGAAATTTTCTTGCATCTGCTGCATCGAGCTTGGAAGCAATTGCCCGCGTCTGAACAGGTTGCCCTGTCGCGGCAGGTTCAGCAGTCTCTCGCTCAATCCACTTTTGTGCAACAGTTGCCCTTACCGCTTCAGAAAGACCCGATGGCGTTGGTCTTGAAGGGAGGAAGCGCTTTAGCCGTAAATTCGGTTGTCCAGCCGATGCTGCTGCAATTAATTGCGCGACAGTTTGCGATCCACTTTGCTCAGTATCAGTTGGCGCAACAAGCGATCGCACAAGGCACGATGGTCGCTGCCGGACAAGTCCAACACTATGTGGCGCTTCAGATGGCGCGGCGGGGTATGGCTGGCGCGACTGCAAGATATGGAGCTACTCGCGCGGCAATGGCGTTTGTGGGGTCAGCGCTGTGGATGTGGTTTTTAGCCGATTTAGGTTGGCGAGCGATCGCAACTAACTATGGCCGTGTGATTCCGACCATCTTTGCGCTGGCGCAAATTCGTCTAACGCGATCGGAGTGTTTTGGAGCCGTTTAAGCCGCTATTCAGGTCTCCTGATTTGAAAATTTTCCAGCTTCATTCTGATCCAAAGCTTCGCAGACACTGGAATTTAGTTCAAATTGGCTTGTTTCTGCTGCCGTTTAGTGCGTTTCTGGGTGGCGTATTGTTGCTTGTCCTGTCTTTTGTGATTTGGCAGAAGCAGTTTAAAGCGCTGAGTCGTCAGCCTATCAATCGAGGATTCGCAATTCTAAGCCTTTGGCTGGTGATTTCCGCTGGTTTTGCCAACAATCGCACAGATGCTTTTTTAGGAATATTCAATTTTCTGCCATTCTTTGTCATCTTTGCAGCCCTGAGCTATTTGATTCAAACGCCAGATCAACTGCGTCGAATTGCCTGGATTTTAGTGCTCACCTCGATTCCGGTCAGTCTGATTGGGTTTGCTCAATTGTTCCTACATTGGGGTGGCAATCCATCGGTGTTGTACGGGTTGGTCGAATGGACAATTGATCCCCAAGGGACACCCCCAGGACGAATGGCATCCGTCTTTGCCTATGCAAATGTCCTTGCCAGTTACTACGTAATTGTGTTTGTGCTGGGACTGGGATTGTGGATTGAAGCGATTAGCAAACGTGTTGCTTCTAAGCAAAATTATTTGTTAGCGATCGTCGTGTTGACCGATGCGATCGCGCTGATTTTCACCAATTCCAGAAATGCTTGGGCGATCGCGCTCCTTGCCTGTCTCGCGTTTGCTGTCTATCAAAAATGGTATTGGGTCGTTGGAGTGGTCAGCGCGATCGCAGGAGCTATGCTCAGTGCTGCCTTTGCTCCAGACCCTTTAGCAACAGGATTTCGGACTGTTGTTCCCCGGTTTTTTTGGGCGAGATTGAATGATCAACTGTACAGCGATCGCCCCGTTGCTCAACTGCGATCGACGCAGTGGAAGTTTGCTTGGTCACTAGCAGAGCAGCATCCACTCACCGGATGGGGACTGCGGAGTTTTAGCCCTCTTTACGCGTCGCAAATGCACTACTGGCTAGGGCATCCTCATAACCTGTTTCTGATGATGGCTGCCGAAACCGGATTTCCTGGAGCCTTACTGCTGTATGGCCTCGTTGGCTGGATTATGGCTCAGGGAGTCTTATTCATGCGCCGTGGATTCGCTCGAAGCAAGAACGATTGGCTCCGCCAAGCTCCAAAGGATTGGCGAAGCCAAGTTCTAAAGGATCGACGGCTCTACTTCACATTCCTCACCGCTTTTTTCGCCTGCACTCTATTCTGCTTGCTAGATATCACCTTGTTTGATGCTCGAATTAACCTCATGGGTTGGGTTCTACTGTCCGGAATTTGGGGAATTAGCCGCCAACCCTCAAGCGTGTCTACCTGATTTAGCGCGTTTTGACGGTGTGGCTCTAGACTCTACCGTAAATTCTGGGATGTCTTGTAGTTCAGCATCGCTCAGACTGTACTGTTCGCAAACTAAACTCAATCGAGTATCAGGCACTCTAAGAGTATTGACGGAATGCGTTAAATCACCTTGAAAGTGAACCACCATGTTGACCTGTGGCTTAATCTGTCCTACCTGCTGTTTATGATTGCGTAAAACCAGTTCTCCGCCTTGCAATGCCGTCGGAAGCTGAACGTAGAGGACACTGACGATCGCGGGTGGGTCAATCGTCTTGCAGTATGACCTTAGGGAGCGATCGATATGTGGATCAACCCGAGAGCCTTCTCGAAGCAAGAGCGGATTCAGGTAAAAAGCGTTGCATGTCGGCTGAAGGACTAGGTCCAGATAAGGCTTAAAGAAGGGAAATTTTTGCTTTACGGTCTCTAGTCCTAACCGTTGAAACACGACTGAGAACCCTCGAGTCCCAACAAAATCACGGTTAAGATTATTCACCGCAAGATAAGAACTTGCCAGAATCTCGCCCCGTAAGTCATTGAGGTAGGAAAGCGAGAAAGCATCCGGGTGTTGACGGTAGTACTTCAAAATGAATCAGGCAGTAGATGAGCGATCGGCATTAGATTTTCTCATTCTATTTGCTGATCGCTCATCCTTGTTTACCTTGAGTAAACCTTCAGTCCGCTCTTGAGCTAGCTTGGTTCTACCACAAAGCTCTTATGCCATCTGAGGTTGAATTCTCGGCTGGCTGAGGCTGACTCGTCGAGGGCATTGGCTCCATCTGTGTTGGATTCGGCTGGGTTGGAGAGGATGCCATCGTTAAGATAGGACGCACCAACGCCAGCACTTCTGATTCGGTCGCATACCCATCAAAGGCTTCAGAACTGAACGGAATGATGGATGTAGAACCCATCTGTTTCAGCGATGACGATGGTGATGTTGCTGCCGATCGATTTTCGTTATAAATCACACTACTTGCGTTACGAATCCAAGGACGCACATCTGCGCCTAGTAGTGTTTGTCGCAGAAACCGAATGCCTGCCGCATGACGCGCTTCGACTGAATGAATGGCTAACGCCGCCGCGAGAATCGGTTTACCGGCTTCGCCTGCTGCCAGCAAATTCTGCACTTGCCCTTTGTAAGCCGCTACGCCGAGGTCTTCAACGTATTGTCCTGCCAGTAACAAATCGGCTGGATTAGCAAATGGATCTCGTCCTAAAATAGCGCTGTAATTCGGATTTTGCGGAAGCACGATCGCATCCGGATTGCCGCCAATCGAACGTAACACCGCAGATAAATCAGTGACATGCTGCTCCTCGTCTTGTCCATAGGAGATCAGCGCATCTTTTGCCACTTGTGGAGCGCTTCTCAAAGCACCTGTCTGAGCGGCGGCAACGGCACGGCGATAAAAATCGGCTTCTAGCTTTTCTAGTGTTAGAGCGTATTCAGTGACTTGTCTCGGTGTTAGGGTTGCCGTTTGGGCATAAGCGGGTGTAGCTGGAGCAATAAACAAAGAGGTCAATACAAGCAATGCCGCTACAGCGATCGCTTGAGTGGAAGGTATTACACGACAACATGTACTACAAAAATGATTGAAAGCAGCCTGTAATGCTTGAAAGCTTGCAAAATTCGATTGGTTCATAAATTGGTTCATAACAGGTTTCATCGTTGAGTTACTCCTTTCGTTACGCAACTAGCGCACCGCCAATCGGGTTATTTAAAATCTTGAAAGACGCAACTGCTGCGACAATTTGCTTAGGCGTGTAGAGTTCGTCGTAAGCTCGTCCTTTGACTGGATTCAAATCTTTGTTTAGGCTGCTGTCTTGAATGAGCCGCTCCGAGTCCGTTTCCGTCGTGGGACGATTGAGCAGCGATCGCACGCCTGCTGCATGACGACCTTCAACTGAGACGATTGAACCGGCTGCCAGAAGATAGGTTGGATTGGTCAAACTTGGGCCTGCTCCGTTGTAAGCATGAACGCCCAAATCTTCTAACGTCACAGCCGTATTTAGGATTTTGCTGCGATCGCGCAACAGAGCCGCTAATCCCGCCTTGTTGAGACTTAGATCGCGGGTTTCAAACAGAGCGTTTGCTCCTAAAACTTGACGTAGAAACTTGACATGAGCGGCTTCGTGATTGCCAATCGCGCGAATATAATCAATCTCCTTGGCGCTGGTAATCTTGCCGCTACTCAAAACAGCGGGGTAGAAGGCAGCTTCAAGTTCCTCAAGCAACAGCGCGAAGTTAAGAATGCCAATATCATCAGCGTTGAACGTGAGAGATTTAGCGCTGGCTTGAGCCATCACTGTTTTCGGAACGGTTGTCATTACAGCAGCACCAACGCCATAAAGACCCCATTTCAATAGACCGCGTCGCGAGAGCGCAGCACGCCCTGCGGAAGAGATAGCTGAAAATGTCATAAGCTATTTTCGAGTGAAAGTTTACACAGGCAAAATTGCAACCCGATCGTCTAGCTCAACGTGTGCATTCTCACCTAGAGCTACGGATATGCACCCTTGAAATAGCGATACCGTTGAATGTTTTGAAATATTTCTAGCTATGATTTCTAGCTATATAAGCAAAGTCTCAAAAACATCTCCGTCGTAGAGTAATTTACGATCAACGTTGCGCTAACGTTGCAATTTCATCTAGTACGTGTACTGATACGACAGTGGATTCACTTATTAGAAGATAAAGATTTAGAACCCAAAGAGAAGCAAAATCTTGTAGAACATGACAGCCTCTTAAAGCAAGATAGAACTTGTCTGCTGCCACCTTAGTTCATTCTTTAAAGAAGTTTGCACATGAAGATTCGCACATAAAGAAATGTGGGTTCCACAAACTCCTGAAAAAGAGTTTCTATTAAGATAGCCATCCTGCAATCTGTGTTGAACAGATGCAGAATGGCCATAACAGATTCGATCTGGGCCTTTCAATCTATTTGTATGAGCAAGATTGTAGGATCAAGAAATTTTTCAGATTAAAAAATTAGAGAGCAGATGTTCTCTCAATCACCGCCCAAATCTAAAATTACGACGCGACCCGCTCCTTAAACAGTTTGCCAGCAGAAAAGGCAGGAACGCGAGTTGCCGGAATTTGAATGGCATCTCCAGTTTGCGGATTGCGTCCTTCACGGGCTTGTCGATCGCGCACTTCAAATGTGCCGAATCCAACTAGCGAAACTTTGTCTCCGGTAGAAACGGTATCGAGAATAGTATCGATAATCGCTGAGAGAACAGCATCTGCCTCTTTTTTTGTGACATTTGCCTTATCTGCGATCGCGTCTACGAGTTCACCTTTGTTCATTAGAATTTCCTCTCATCAAAATCCTTGAAATTGTAGTCTACGAAATCAAGGCGTGCAAGTGTACTAAATTAAGGTGCAGAACAGTTCTGAACCGAGTTTGAGAATAGCTTCATCAGGTTGTTTTGGCTAGGGTATTTCGCGAGCTAGAAGCTAACTGTTAGCCTGTTTGCCATGATGGGCGTACTCATTTCCTCTATTGATGCACGTTGACTTGATACAACGTCTTTCTTTGGATAGAGATTCCTGACGGTTAAGAGATTCATGACTGCCCAATCATCCTTTGACATTGACCGTGCGATCGTCCTCATCCGTGAGGCGGTAAACCCCTTTCCTAAAGCTGCCATGTTTGCGTTAGCAGAGGAAGGCCATACCTCATTGTTTGAACAACTGATTGCTTGTTTGATTTCAATTCGGACGTATGACGAAGTGAGTTTACCCGTGGCGCGTCGGCTGTTTGAGCGGGCGCATACCCCGGCCGCGATCGCGCAATTGACGCCCAACGAGATTGAATTGCTGATTCGAGAAAGCACCTATGCCGATCAGAAAGCAGGGCAGATTCATGCGATCGCAACCCAAATCGTGACGCAGTACAACGGCGATTTACCTGCCGATCTCACAACGTTGCTAAGTTTCAAGGGAATCGGTCCTAAATGCGCTCACTTGGCGCTCGGAGTGGCTTGCAACCAGCCCTTCATCAGCGTGGATGTTCACGTCCACCGGGTCACAAATCGCTGGGGCTATGTTCAAACCAGAACACCCGAAAAAACAACGCTGGCACTAGAAGCGACATTACCGCCGCCCTACTGGATCGAGATCAATCAGCTACTTGTGCCCTTCGGGAAGCATATCTGCACCGGAAAACAGCCGCACTGCTCTACTTGCCCAGTAGAATCAATGTGTCAAAAAATTGGAGTAGAACACGATTGAGGCAAAAGAAGTGATAGGTTAATAACTTGCCTATTTGTCTGATCTTCTGGACGTACAACCCATGCAAGACGCGATTGATTCTAATCTCTCCGACTCAGGATTAGTTCCTCCCAAGGTCGAACCTGTGAA
>NZ_JCACKG010000135.1:0-8021 GCF_059505265.1 Myxacorys chilensis
TTGTTCTCAAGTCTTTACCAAGTCAGGCTTATCAGGAATGGTGCAAGATCTGAGTCAATCAAAGTGCTTTTAACCTGCCAAGTTCCAGCAATCCAAGTGGGGTAGTTCAGATCTTGGTTAGGACGCTCGACTGGAGGCTTAGAGTGCCAGTTGGGGAAGGTAGCAACGCGATCGCTTAAGGGAGCAGCAAGCGTCGCAGGCGTCCAGAGTAGAAATAGCAGAGATGCGAAGACGATGCAGCGAAAGAAGATTTTGCGGTTAGAGGATTCGCCCTCACCCCCTGCCCCTCTCCCAAACTTGGGAGAGGGGAGCAAGAGTTCCAGTTCCCCCATACTTAAACGAAACGCATTTCTACTCATTCAGCATTATCCTTGCAGGGCAGGGGATGCAGCTTTGAGAGCAAAAATCTTCTCTAGAACGGCTTCTACCACTTTATCGGGCGTCGAGGCTCCAGACGTAATGCCAATTACAAGTTCTCCCTTAGGAAGCCAGTTTTCCACCACTTCTAAGTCGCGATGCAGCGGCTTGTGTTCAATGCGATTGCCTGCTTTAATGCGCTGATCGCTATCAATATGGAAAGATGGGATGTTTCGCTCGATCGCGATTTCCTGTAAATGAGTCGTGTTTGACGAATTGTAGCCACCGATGACGACCATCAAATCCAGTTTTTCTTTGACTAGATCAAACATTGCATCTTGGCGTTCTTGCGTCGCATCACAAATCGTATTGAAGCTAAGAAAATGTTCGTTGAGGTTATGAGTGCCATATTTTCGCATCATCGTCCGCTCGAACAGTTTACCAATCTGCTCGGTTTCTCCCTTCAGCATTGTGGTCTGATTTGCGATGCCAATGCGATCGAGGTCTACATCTGGGTCGAATCCTTCAGAATACGCTTTCTTGAACTTTGCTAAAAATTCGTCGCGATCGCCGCCGTTGAGAATATAGTCGGCGACATACTGAGCTTGATCGAGATTCAGAACAATTAGATATTTTCCAGCGAACGAACTCGTCGCGATCGTTTCTTCGTGATTGTATTTGCCGTGAATAATTGAGGTGTGATCACCTTTTTTGTGTTTCTCAACCGTATTCCAAACTTTAGACACCCACGGGCAGGTGGTATCGACAATCGTGCAGCCGCGATCGCTAAGGAACTGCATCTCCTGAATGCTTGCCCCAAATGCAGGCAGAATCACCACATCTCCGGTGGTGACTCCCGAAAAATCTTTCTCACCATTCACAACCTCAATGAACTGCACATTCATGTCTCGCAGGCGTTCATTGACCGATGGATTGTGAATGATTTCGTTCGTAATCCAAATTTTCTCGGTTGGAAACTGCTGGCGCGTCTCATACGCCATTGCTACAGCTCGTTCTACGCCCCAGCAAAAGCCAAACGCCTCGGCTAACCGAATCGTCACCGCTCCGCGTTTAAGAACGTAGTTGTTGTCGCGGATTTCTTGAACCAGATTGCTTTGGTATTCCGACTGCATCGCATCGGCGACCTCGGCATCGTGCCCAAAGCCTTTGCGGTGATAATGGTCAGAACTATTGAGCGATCGCTTAAACGCTTTGGTATCCATCCAGTCTTTGCCCCTCAAACACACTACGTTCCCTCAAACCTGATCATAAACGTTGAGAGGGACTCCTTCAAATTACAGCTATTTTGGGCGTCGATTCTCTACCGTTATCTGATTGAAGGTTTCAAGGGCAGAACGCCAGACAAGATAACCTTGCTGACTCAAATGTAGTCCATCTGTGGTCAAATCCGGTCGGAGGAATCCTCGCTCATCCGCAAATATCGGCTGCAAATCGAGATAACTTGCTCCTGCACTCTGGGTCATGGCTGCCAATTTTTGATTGATCGTGCGAATGCGATCGTTGGAAATTTTAAGCAACTGTTGCCGACTCTCAGCAGTGACGATCGATTCATCGGCACGGGGCAAAATCGACTGCATCACAATTTTTGAGTCGGGGTGAGTTTGCCGCAAGTCTTTCAGCATTTGTGAATAATGATTGAGCAATTCTTGATCAGAAATTCCTTTCATCAAATCGTTAATCCCAATCATGACGAAGATCGCCTGAGGATTCGTCTTTTCAAATATCTTTAAGCGTCTTAATAATCCCGTCGAATTTTCACCAGAAATAGCTTGGTTGAGCCAAAGGTATTCATTGGGTAGTAAATCTGACGGAAACCAAAGACTTAATGAATCACCCGCTAAAACCATTAAGCGATCGGGCTTGTTTTTTACCGCCGCTTTTGCTTCTTTCGTCAGAATTTCAAGCCACTGATCGTAGTTGAGACGCTGACTTACAGCCTTGTGGGTTGAAGCCGCTTGAGCAGGACTTGGTTCGGGAAAAGCGGAATCTGACTGGTCTACATAGCGCTCGCCAAAGAACCACACTAGCAATGTCACTCCTAAAATAATATTTGCGATGAGAGACAGGAGAAACCCACTAGAAGGAGGTCTGGACACGGGTTTGATAGAGCGACTGAGCCGAGTGTTGGAGTGAGAAGGTTTAGTCCGCATCAATCATTGCGACCCTGATTTGCTAAGAAGTCTCTCATCAAAATTTTTAGTTCAGCAATCCCTTCGGCATTGGCGGCAATCTGATAGCTGTTCGCATCAATTTGTTCGCTATTGGAAGCGATTTGCTCAGTATTAATGCGTTGCTGTTCGGCAACCAGGCGCAGCTGCTCAGCAACCAAATCCAGTTTTTCGGCAGTACTACGCTGATGGTCGGTGGTAATGCGCTGTTCTTGAGCAGTGGCCCGCTGCCAGTCAGCAACCTGAGCTAGAACTAAACCAATTCCAGAGACGATCGCTTCTAAGCGATCAAGACGATCTTCAGAAGAAACAGAGGATTGGGACATAGATTTGCGGACTATTCTCTAACTCACACCTTATAGCTCAAAACTCGCGTTTTAGACAGTTAATCGGCTCCTTCAATTGGAGCAAATCCCTGCCGTTGGACGTTCTCGGTAATAACTCGCGGCTCGAGGAATTGCAGTAGATAATCAGGTCCACCTGCTTTGGAGCCAACACCAGAGAGTTTGAAGCCGCCAAACGGTTGACGAGCGACGATCGCACCCGTAATGCCTCGGTTGATATAGAGATTTCCAACCTCAAATTCGGTTTGGGCTTGCTCAATATGAGAGGGTGTGCGCGAATAAAGTCCTCCAGTCAACGCGTAAGGTGTGCTGTTTGCGGCGTCTAATGCCTCACCGAAGGTTTTGGCTTTCATCACGGCAAGCACAGGTCCAAAAATCTCTTCTTGAGCAATTTTGGCGTCAGATGCAACGTTGGCAAAGATGACAGGTCCGACAAAGTAGCCACCATCTGGGGCAGGCAATTCGAGAGCAACTTCAGCTTCGGTGCGTCCTTTTTCGATATAGGATTTGATCCGTTGCTGGGCTTCGTCATCAATAACAGGGCCGACGCGAGTACTGGGGTCTTCAGCAATTCCAACATTTAGCGATCGCGTTGCTTCAACCAGTCTTGCTAAAAAGGTGTCGTAGATTGGTTCAAGGACGATCGCTCGCGAACAGGCAGAACATTTCTGTCCGCTATAACTAAACGCTGACTGCACCACACCTTGAACCGCTTGATCGAGGTCGGCACTTTCATCAATCACAATGGCGTTTTTGCCGCCCATTTCGGCGACAACCCGCTTCAGATGTTTCTGTCCGGGTTGCAGAATGGCAGCGTCAGCGTAAATCTGACAGCCCACGGCTTGAGATCCGGTGAAGACGATCATATGAGTGTCTTTGTGCTTCACCATATGCGCTCCCACCGTCGAACCCTTTCCTGGCACAAATTGAAAGACGCCACGGGGAAAACCTGCTTCAACCAAGATCTCTGTAATTTTGGCAGCAATAATGGATGAGGTTTCGGCAGGCTTAAGCAAGACGCAATTTCCGGTTACAAGGGCTGCAACTGTCATACCCATTGGAATCGCTAAGGAAAAATTCCAGGGAGAGATGACGATCACAATGCCACGAGGCTGATAGTGATAGTGATTCGTTTCTCCTGGAAAGTTGTAACTGACGCCCGCATCGAGCCGCTCCATTTCGTCCGCATAGTAGGTGCAGAAATCGATCGCTTCAGACACTTCGGCATCGGCTTCTTTCACAGGTTTTCCCGTCTCTAACACCATCCAAGCAATGATTTCATCACGACGCTCGGCAGTTAGGGTGGCAGCTTTACGAAGAATGGCAACCCGATCGCTAGCGGGCGTTTTCCTCCAACTGGAAAAGGCAGTTTTGGCAGCCGCGATCGCAGTTTCTGCCTGCTCAACATCAATCATGCCAATCTCGCCAATCACTTCACTAGAGCGAGACGGATTAACAGATTCCAGTTTCTCTTCGGTTTCGACGTATTCCCCATCAATGAGCGGCAGGTAGGTTTTGCCGAGGGTTTGACGAACGGATTGAATCGTGGCGGAGATACGATCGCGGGCTTCAGTCTCAGCGTAATCCGTGTCGGGCGCATTGTGAAACTGAGTCACAGTAGAGGGAGCAGAGGTCACAGATAGCGGATGAGGCGGGGCGATCAAATCTTCAACGGGACGATCTTCTAGATTTTGGCGGAGGAAAGAACTGTTGGCGGTGTTTTCCAGCAGACGCCGGATCAGGTAAGACATACCCGGAATCAGTTCACCATACGGACAGTAGACGCGGACTCGATAGCCCTGCTCAACCATTGCTTTGGCGAGCTTGTCACCCATGCCGTAGAGCGTTTGGAACTCGACGCGACGCTTGGGAATGTTGAGGGCTTTGACGATGGCGATCGCGTGTGCCTGAGAACGAACATTGTGACTGCCGATCGCGGCGTACAAATGCTCGTGGTTTTTCAGCAACATCTCCGTTAGGGTTTCGTAGTTTGCATCGGTTGCGGCCTTATCGTTAAAAACAGGTTGCTCCCAGTCTTTTTGTACGGCTTTGATCGTTTCTTGATCCCAATATGCGCCTTTTACGAGTCGGATGGTGATCGGAGTACCACGCTGTTTTGCCCAATCAATTAAGCCTTGTAGGTCTTGTTGACTGTCGCGCAAGTAGCCTTGAATGGTGACGCCAATATCAGAGCGATCGCGGAACTCATCTTCTAGTAAAAGCTGCTTCAAAATTGAGAGCGTCAGATCTTTGTATTCGTACTGCTCCATATCAAAGTGAACCGCCGCACCGAGTTCTTTGGCTCGACGCAATAAGGTGCGACTCCGCTCGATCACTCGTGCTTCGCTGCCTTCGGCATCCAACGGATCAAACTGCGAATAAAACGCTGTCAGCTTCACGGAAACTTGCACCTTGGGAAGTAGTTCTCCGTCCGCCGTATCAATTTCGGGCACAGTAGACCAAGATTTAGACGCCTCCGTTAGTTTCGCCATCAGGTCTAAATAGCGATCAAGGTACGATTGCGCTTCGGCTTCGGTAATGACCGCTTCTCCTAGCAAGTCAACCGTGAATGCCATTTTCTCTTTTCGCAATCGCTCGACCGTTTTAAGAATTTGCTTTAAGTCGTCTCCTGCAATGTATTTGTGCGCCAAGGTTTGGACGGCGGTTGAAACTGTGGTCGCTGCCACTTGTCCGGGCATCGAATCTGCATTCGCAAAATTCAGCATCCCCTTCAAGGTAGACGGCAATTCAACCGTTTCATCGCTCAAATATTCCTGCATATGTCGAGCAATCTCGGCTTTGCTGTGGAGCGCGGGCAAACAGTCAATGAAGCGGAAAAGCTGTACCCGTAAGCCCGGATTGCTCATCGCCCAACCGAGCATTTTGTCATCCCACTGCAATTGATCCTTGAAGCGGGCAAACAGCGATCGCGACTCACGAGTGGCGCTGAGCAGTTGACGAGCAATCGATTGAGTTTGATCTTCGTAGCGAGGATCGAACGCCTGACTCACCATAGCTTGGGTCTCCTAGAATGCGGGGAATGAGAGTAGAGGAATCGTTCAAGACTCTAGGAGCTAGAGGAATCACTCATCCGCTACTGATGTTACAAAAGTAGTTTTTCTAAAATCAGCCTTTCTATTGTCTGGTCTGAATGGAATGGCGTAAACGCACGATTTCGAGAAGGTTAGTGTTTGATAACTAAAATCAGAAATGAAATGCATATATTGAGGCGATAGTTTTATTGTAAGCTGGCACATCAGGATGCATGTACTAAAATTGTCCTAGTTGTGCAGGGACGGCTTTATACGTTATGGGATCAACGTTTCAGTTCGGAATCGTGTGCTTCATCCTGTTATTTGGATTGTCGCAATTTTTTCAGTGGGCGCAACATCTCACGATGCCGTTGCCTATTTTTGTGTTAGGCGGAGCAGTTTTAGCGATCGCATCCAATTTCAACAAACGCGCCGGACTGCCCTTTAGCTTGCTGAACGAATGGTCTAAATCTCCAGAACCATCTGTCTCTAAACCGACTTCAGAACTAAATCCATCCCAAGCGCCGCCCGTTTCATCCGTTGTGCAATCGCCAAAGCCCGTTTCGTTTACCATCCGTCAGCCAGAAAAGTAGCAGAGATCGGAAGCGAATCGTTCACAATAATGCTTCACAATGGAAAGTGCTGCATGTTGAAGATGGTATCCCGATCCTTATGAATGTTTGGCTGAACGCTTGGAAGCGGCGAATGATGATTTTTGCTGCTTGTAGTTTAATTGCGATCGCAACCCTTCTTTCTCTCACTCCTTCGGCGCGAGCAGGGATAGAAGACGATCGTTTTGATGGTGACATCTTCGCGCTTTATGCTGGAAACGGTTCCCTTGTGCCGCCAAAGGTAAAGTTAGCAACCTCACTAAAGCAAGGTAAACCCGCGCTGCTCGTGTTTTATACTGACGACAGCCGCGACTGCAAGGTTTTCTCGACGAATGTTTCGCGCATCCAAGGTTACTACGGTCGCGTGATCGATATTTTGGCGGTTCGGGTGGATTCGTTGCCCGTGAAGGATAAGTTTAGTCCGATCGAGGAAGGCTATTACTACAAAGGCTTTGTACCTCAAACGGTCGTGTTCGATCAGTCGGGCAAGGTGGTTCTCAATGAAACGGGAATAATTTCTTTTGAGCAGATCGACGATGTGTTTCGGAACGTGTTTGATTTGTTGCCGCGATCAGAGTCTGCCACTCTCAAGCGGCGGGCTGTCAATGAAATCAACACCGAGCTTGTGAAAGAGTAAAAGACTCTCATTGACGGCTGATAAAATTTGATGTCGCACAGTTCCCCGATTTCTTAGAGAGGTCGGGGAACTCTCTTTTTAAATCTCTAAACTTGATTTTGAGAACTGCAATATTGATTAGCCGTTCCCATTATTTGATTAACAGTTGTCGTTATTTGATTTTGCCAACTGATAGATAAGTTTCGTTTAAGCGAAATCTAATTTGCTATAAACAGTTATTGATTTTGAGTTGAACTTTTTTGATTTTGAGTTCTGGTTTTCTAATTACCCTCAAACGAAATTAGATCATCTGAACAACTTGAAATAAGTTCAGAAAAACCACTGAAGCGATCGCTCGTAGCCAGACTAAACCTGAAAATACGCAGAACGTTTCCACTTACCCCGCCCAAGCAGCGTATTAGCCGGAAAGCTTCTGTCTATCTACCAAATCTGGAGTGATGGGTAGAAGTCTTCCACCTATCTATCGGTTTTAGAATGATGGGAGAAACAGCACAATAATAGTTATGCTGCGAGTCCTCTTGGAACAGTAGCTTCAAAGTCATTCTTGAGACTCAGCAATAAATTATTTTGAGGTGCATAGTAAGCGATCCTAGTTAACTGTTTACTGCTTCGTAGTCTTCCCAAGCTGCCTTCGCACCAACCTCTACGATCAAACTCAAATCACACCCATACTCTCCAGCACAGCTAAAAGAACCAAGTTCTAGGATGTATAGCTCCCCTTCCGACTCACAGATATCTACTGTGTATAGCAATTCTGGATACCAATTAACCTGCTTCAACACTTCAGCAAGGTAGTTTGCTAGGTTGTGTTGATAATTATGTGAAGTTGGGCTGAATAAGCTAAAAGGCGA
>NZ_JCACKG010000136.1:0-7775 GCF_059505265.1 Myxacorys chilensis
CATCGCCTTTTAGCTTATTCAGCCCAACTTCACATAATTATCAACACAACCTAAGATAAGCATAAAAATCTCTTAAATACTTTTGTACGTCTAAGCCCTCGTTAGACAGTTCTCCAAACCAGTTGTGCAACTCTAAAATTGCCTCTGCCATGTTTTTAACAGAAACGTCATTGTCTTTATCCTGAGAAGTTATTCTCAGATTTTCAAAATCCTTGGTTCCATTCTTTTTTAGTACATATTCTTCTAGAAATTCTCTGTCTTTTCTTATTTCAAACTCAATTCTATTCCTCTCAGGAACGCCATCGAACTCATCCCTCTCCTGCCTCATTCGAGTTCGGATCTTGTCTTGCAAATCCTTGTTTTTTGATAAATCTCTTAGTACAGCTTGCAAAAGGTAAAGAGTTATAAATCTTTGCTGGCCATCTAATATATCTTGGGAAGTGTAAACAAAATCTCCCTCCTTAGATTGCTTAGTATTCCAAACCATACAACCCAAGAAATACTCTTTCTCTTTGTCTCTTTCCATAGCCTTACGAATATCGTCAAGCAAAGTAACTACTTGATGCCTACCCCAAACATATGGGCGCTGATACTCGGGCACGTTGTAGAAGCTATCAGCAGAGAAAATGTCTTTAATGTATTTCTTGCCAGTATCAAGGGTATAGGAAGACATAGGGTTCAACTAGTTTAATGGTTCGAGCTAGCAGTGTATCAATTGTTACGCTGCTTCAAAATTATCTGGCTATTATACTTGCTTCACTAGAAAGCCGTGAGGAATTAATCCAAGGCGCGTATATTAGCGTCGTAGGTGTCTAGATTTATACTCAGTGAGGTTATGTCTGTGACTGCAACTGTAATCTGACCAGTTTTGGAGCCATAAGTTTCCACTTAATACGGCTAAACTCTAATTCTTAAGAATTCTCATCTCGACGGGCATCTGGATCTTCCTCAAACCGCACAATGTCATCTTCGCCCAAATACTCCCCGTTCTGAACTTCGATCATCACAAGCGGAATCACGCCAGGATTCTCGACTCGGTGGGGCGTTCCCATCGGTACATAGGTAGACTGCTTCTGCGTCAGAACCTTTTCCTCTTCATTGCAAATGACCTTTGCCGTTCCAGCGACGACGACCCAGTGCTCGCTGCGGTGATAGTGCATCTGAGTGCTAATGTGATGTCCCGGCTCGATCTCAATGCGATTAATTCGATAACGCTTCCCCTCTTCTAAAAGAGTCACCGTTCCCCAAGCTCGAATGCGCATCAGTTCCGCGTCAGGGAGCGAGGTAGCAGAAACCGGATCGGGGGCGTGTTGGTGTGCCATAAGAATTGCTTGCAACGTGTTTCTTCCATGATGCAGGAAGAAAGGGAATCAATCCGGGAAATCTTTGCAAAGATCGGCATTAGAAATCGAAGTAAATGTATCTGGAGCCGCCTTCAGGCGCAAGTTGCCAAACCGCGTATAAGCAAACGGGAATCAGTAACAGCTTGAGATGCCAAGTCAACTGAACTTTGAGACCCCGTTGGAAGATGTACGCGATTAGCATACACAGCGCGATCGCACCCAGCGCGATCGCAATTTGGGGAAACGTTAGCCCGATCGCTTCTCCATACACTTTCTGAGCAAATTGAATATCAGCAGTCTGTCCCCACAAGCGCTGCACAACAAACCAGGCTTCTTGCACATTGGGCAACCGGAAAAAGATCCACGAGCCAAACACCATCGTTTGCGTCAGCATCCAGGCCAGCAAAATTCCAGGTAAACTTTGCCAAAATCGCTCTAACCAACCGCTCCACTTCGATACTGCTTCTGTGAGACGATGCACTGCCAGCGCCAATCCATGCAGCCCCCCCCAGACGATAAACCCCCAGGCTGCGCCGTGCCAAATTCCCGCAATCAGCATTACAAGGACAAGGTTGATACACGTCCGGCTCAAGCCTTGACGCGACCCTCCAAGCGGAAAGTAGAGGTAATTCCGTAACCATTCTCCCAGCGTCATGTGCCAACGTCGCCAAAAGTCTGCAATGCTAGTGCTGAGGTAAGGAAAATCGAAATTTTCCGGTAACTCGATGCCTAGCAGTAGAGCGCTGCCCCGTGCAACATCCACATAGCCGCTAAAGTCTAGGTAAAGCTGGAGTCCGTACGCAAAAATCACCAGCCACAGGTCGGCACTACCTGCGCGTTGAACGTTGTCAAAACTGAGATTTACCAATACATTTAAGCGATCGGCAATCAATCCTTTTTTGACTGCACCCGACGCAATTAGCCACAGTCCTTCTGTGACCTGTGCAACTTGAAGCGACTTAACCGTTTCTAACTGACTGTTGAAGGGGTGATAGCGCACGATCGGCCCCGAGATTAGCTTGGCAAAGAAGAGCTTATAGGCTGAAAAGCTTAGAAAATTTTGAGCCGCCGGTGCGCCGCGATACACGTCTACTAAATAGGCAATACATTCAAACGTGAAAAAGCTTAAGCCTAGGGGCGCAATCAGGTGAATGTCTGTCCAGTTGGCACTTTGTTGCAGGGCATCCCCCTCCCAAAAGGGCGCGATCGTTCCTAAAATGAACGGCACATACTTAAACCCCAGCAGCAGCAAAATGTTGAGAAAAATTCCGATCCACAACAGTTTGAGGCGTTTTTTATTCCAATCGGCTTGAGCAAACTGCCAATCATCGTTTCTCCAGTTTGCTGGCGATCCGAGCGCTCGCCCCAACACAAAATTGATCAGCGTCGCGACTAATAGCAGGGGAATAAATTGTGCTTGCAGCGATGAATAAAAAATTAAACTGCTTAGAAAAAGCAGCCACGAGCGTAACCACGGTTGCCGGACTGACCAAAAAATTCCAATGACACACAGTAGAAAAACACCGTAGAGGGGGGAGAGGAACTGCATAGGTTAGAGAAATTTTGTCAGTAAATAAATCAGTGAAACATCAGCCGTTACGCACGCACTAGTTTACTGGCTAATTTGATTACGATCGCAGATTTCTCGTCTAATTCTGAAATTAAACCGCAAAAAAGCAGCCCGAAAGCTGCTGTAAAGATACATTTAGGGGTTTCCGTAGAAGCAAATCAAGCCTTCTTGAACCTAATCTTGAAGGTTTATCGCAACTTAATCAGGACTCCAACCCGCACTGGTATTCCCCAGTCTGCCGTCTGAAAATTAGATGTTGAAC
The DNA here is from genome assembly GCF_059505265.1 of Myxacorys chilensis. NCBI lineage: Bacteria > Bacillati > Cyanobacteriota > Cyanophyceae > Leptolyngbyales > Leptolyngbyaceae > Myxacorys > Myxacorys chilensis. The sequence continues at coordinate 3,176 of NZ_JCACKG010000136.1, forward strand.
TCAAGATGGACACTCTAATAACCGTCCTGCCAATAATGGAGCAGCAAAGGGAGTATTCCATAATGGACGCAAGCGTTTAACTGTCCCTATGCCCACACCTTAATTTGGTTGTGGGCAGTTTTATTTTTAGGCCGTTGTCTCTGTTCTTGTCTCTAGGCAACTGAGAGCAGGTTTACGCGAGCAAGAGAGCAGTTTGACTGGCAGCGTTTGTATTCTCAGAAGGTGAGTGAGGAAAATCTGGATAGCTAGAGAATAGCCATATAGACATTTGAAAGGATCGTATCTTACTTTCTTTATCTTTAGGGGCGGAATGTAACCTCTGTTTAGGGCAATGAGCTTTTACAGTAGCATTACTGTTAGAGAGAGAAGACCGTCGTCTTCTCTCTAGATAGCGAACTAGACGGACTAGAAGCGATCTACTCTCTTATCTACCTCCACATCAAGAGTGACTGGTGGCGATTGAACTTTTACTTTTAGAGTCTGGTAATTTGCCTGAATCAGACAACCTGCAAGTAAGCAGATGCCTATGACTGCGGCAATGAAATTCCCACCTCCAGGAGGTTTGCCAGGAGGTTTGACCTCACTATTAGACACCGATTTTTCTTTTGAGAAAATTTGCAAAAGTTCCAGATGGAACATATAATGACTCCAAGATTTAAATTTGCGATCTCCCAGCTTCGGCTAGGGAGATTTTCCATTTCTGGAATAAAACTCTTAACTAAAGCTGGTAGTTGACGAAAGTGATCTCTCTCAACTAGAAAGCACTCTACATCTAGTTGCAATTTGGCGCAACTTAAATCTGCCACCTTACCACTACAAGTGGGGTCATTTTAGATATATAAGCAACTCAAACACCAAATATATAAGAGGTCTTAGAATATTTAAAGCTAATGCAGGAGTAAGTTTTGGCATTTTTATAGAGATAAAAATCCGCTAAAATCTTTTGTCCTAAGAGGTCTTAGAAAACGCTATCTATAAATCTTCCTTATAGATTTTAAGGCAAAGTCCCCTCTCTAAGGTCATAGTTCCCTTATCGGTCAGTTTGAGGGGCCTTCTAGAGCGAATTTAAAGTAAGTAATTATACTCAAAATTAGTAGATCAATACTAAAGTCTCATTGAAGATCTATAAGATTTTCTGTTTGATAGAAATACAGGCAAAAAAGGTTGAAGAAATCAGGGCAGCTACTATGCGATCGCCTAGTGAACTCACAATCGTTCCTATGCCCACAACTAATATGAAGGTGTAGGCAGTTTTATTTGTAGATAATTGTCTCTGTTCTTGTCTCTAAGCAATGGAAAGCAGGTTTACGCAAGTAGGAGAGCAGTTTGACTGGCAGCGTCTGTATTCTCAGAAGGACGCGAAGCAGCAATAGCGTCTTCTAATTGCGTTGGTGCAAGGGGTTCACCTAGAAGGGCGGCGACACATTTTGCACATCCGCATTGAAGCGCAGCAGTTTGACGAGCAGTGGATGTCGAGCCAGTTGTTGACTCAGTTGTTACCTGTTGCGCCACAGTTCGAGGTAAGGCGTAGGCATCTGTTGCACCAGAGTTAACGCTCCAGCCTAAATCCCGCAGAGCGGCTAGAGTCAATATGCTGAGTGGGGTAGCTACTCCCGAACCTTCTGCATAGGGCGTCATGAGTTCTGTGTCATACCGCGTTTCATCCCAGTGAGCAAAGACCTGCGGTTCTACTGGAACTGCAACAGCGCTCGTTTCTCCTAGTAAATCTCCATAAGCATAGCCAGCATAACTGCCTGCGGCATAAGTTGCAGAATTGCGATCGATCCAGTTTTTGCCCATGCTAAATCGAGTTCCATCGTAATCTACAAATTCAACAGGTTCCCAAGCTGTCCCAAAGCCTAAAACGTGGGCAAGCTCATGAATCATGACGTTCCGCAGGTAGAGCGGATTCGAGTTGAAGTCGGCGAATCGGCGGGCGTTGATCGTGCTTGCTCCGCGACGAATGACAAGATCATTGCTCGCACTAATACCAAAGGTGGGTCCTGAAAGCGCTAACGTACTAGTATCAGCTAACCCCGCCTGACCGACTAAACTCTGTCCTGAAATCGTGACCGTTAGATCTCTAAACTCAGTAATGGCGCTGCGGTTGGTAATAATGTTCTCCCAGAATTTTGCTGCCTCTACGATCGCTGCCCGAGCCACCTCCTGCAATCCTTCCAATCCGCTACCGAAGTTCAAGTTCAGGCTAAATTTCTGATCGTCTTGAGCCATCGCTGCGAAGTTTGTAGAGACGCCGTAAGCGGAGGCTTGATCGCGGTAACTCAGCACTTGAATATAGTATGTGCCTGCACTAAGGAATCGTCGGAGCGATTCGTTTGCAGTGCCGCGCTCCCATTGATACGCCAAGACCTCATTGCCATCGATCGCACCATTATTATTGGCATCTTGAATCAATTTAATGTCTGCATCTCCGCTAAGACCCGCTAAATTCGCGGTGAAAACGCCTGACTCGCCTAGACTGAAGCGATAAAAATCGCTCAGATTGCTGCCATTGACCTGATCGCTCACGGTAAAGATGGCTGAGTTCATTGCGATCGCGGTCGATATGCTGTCGCCTTGGCTAAGAGCCGCTGTTGTCTGACCATTGGTTTGCTCTGTCAGCGGACTGGTGCTAGGAATGTTGCCGCCAGAGCTAGTGATAATTGCCTCGGTGGCAGAATCGCTTTGTAACAGAGTGCCTAAGGGCTGCCAATTCAACTCAGTTGTCTGAAATGTCTCTTTACGGGCAAAGCTCCCCTGATTCAGAAACCACCCAGAATTCTCTCCAGTTTTGGTATTGTGCCACAGCAGGTCAAGGCTACCATCGCGGTTGAAATCGGCGATGCTGGTAATTTTCCAGTCCAAGCCTTGGGAAGGCAAGTAAACCGCACGCTCTAACTGAGTGCCGTTCAGAAACCACAGGGCATTTTCTCCGGTTTGGGCATTTCGCCACAGGAGGTCGGAACTATGAGTCGCTCCAACACGCTCCGAAGAAGTGCCATTAAAATCGCCCACGCCTTTGATATCCCAATCTAAACCAACGGTCCCGAGCGACACGGATTGGGAGAAACGAGTTTTGTCAAGCAGCCAGATATCAACCGCACCTGTCTTGCGGTTACGCCATTGAATATCCAGGGAGCGTCCGCCACCCTCTGAGGCCGCGTTGCCAAAATCACCAACGGTCTCGATTTCCCAGTTCAAATCGCTGGTCGTAGGCAAATACACACTTGTACTGAAGCTCGTCCCATTCAGCAACCAGAACGCAGTTTCCCCGGTCTTGAAATTGTGCCACAGCAAATCTAGCTTTCCGTCTTGGTTAAAATCGCCCGTATTGGTAATTCGCCAATTAGTGTCTGAAACGGTTGCTAGGGTTAGTTGTTGAGTCGTTGTGCCATCGATCGTCCAAATCTTGACCTCTCCAGTCCGAGCGTTCCACCAGAGTAAATCATCTTGTTGATTACCGTTGAAATCTCCAGTTCCCGCAAGCTGGTCGTTTGAATCGGCTAGGGTGAGCAGGGCTTGGCTTTTTGGTGTGCTGCCATCAAGACGCCAACTCTGAACTTTGCCTGTTGTTAGATCTCGTCCTATCAGATCGGTGCGACTACTGCTAACCAATGCAGAGCGCTGCGTTGTTGATAAGGGTGGATTTGACGGCTCAAAGTCTGATGGCGATGAAAGTGGGAGGACATTCGTGGTCAGTGGGCTATCGCCTTGCATAGTCCTCCTCTAAGGTGATGGCGTTGGTAATGGCATTGTGTTGATTGAGTTGTTCAAACGCGGTTGAACAAAACTCGAAGCTGGAAAAAACAGATCTGGAAGACCTACGACGTTTATAGCTGTTCACGGCAAACTGCGACGCGCTTTGCGCCCCGACAAAAACTTTAAGGATGATTGCGAAGGTTTGCCCCTAAAGCAAGGTATTAGATTTCAACAGACTAATATTTCAACTGGTTAATGATTTCAACCAGTCAAGAGGGTAGATGCATAGAGTTAACGACTGTACCGACCTAAGAATCAGTAGATTCCTATACCCTGAATTCAATTCTATAGAGTAATCTCCGGATTAAAAGATGAAGATTGAGTGAAGGATTAGAATTTTGTATCTCCTGTGTCAGAGAAGACGCCAAATAAAAGGATAGCGGTAGGCTCGACTGCGGTTATCTAAGCTGTAGATAATCGCGATGATTGGCATGATGAAGCTGGCAACTAGGAGTGCAATGCCTAGTACGATCGCAATAGGAATGCCAATGATACTCGCGGCTAATAGCCCTGCTAAAATTCCATACAGATAGAGATTAATGTGAAAATTAATTGCTTCTTTGGCATTTTCTTTGATTACTGGATCGTCATTAATGAATAAAATAGCGATCGGGATGCCAATCGAGACCAGTAATGAACTGAAGAAAATTGAGCCGTGGCAAAGGGCTGAGAGGAGGCGATGTTGATCAGAGTTTTGCATAGCTATTCCATCGTCAAGTTCTATAGGAGTAATTGAATACGGGTGAAGGAGCAGTTGCGTCTAGATCACAAATCTTAGACTCAAATCTTAGAGGCTGTTTGAAAAGTTTTAGGAGGTATCAACTTAAGCTAATCGTCTAAC
>NZ_JCACKG010000137.1:0-7696 GCF_059505265.1 Myxacorys chilensis
CGTTCATCGCTTATGCCGCAAACAAGATGCAACTTCAATTGTTGCCAGGTTAATAACTATTTACTTGCCTTTCTAGCCGCATTGGACTTAGATAGCGTGCATCTAATTGGGCACTCCATCGGCGGCGGAATTAGTATCACAATGGCAACATCAGCACCTGATAAGATTGCCAGCCTAATTTTACTTGATAGTGCGGGAATTCCTAAGGTTCCGTTGCTCGAAGTTCCGGTGCGTCGTGCGCTCGAGATGACCTTACAGATTTCGCCGACCAAACTTTACCTACAATTTCTAGAGATTCCCCAAGTATTTATACCAAATCTCGCATTCAATCTTCCAAATGTCCTCACAGCATTGTGGCTCTCGTTAGAAAAAGATCTCCAAGCCCTATTACCTCACATTCAATCGCCCTGTTTGCTCCTATGGTCTGCTAAAGATTTGACCACTCCCCTTACAGCAGCACAGGAGATGCAGCAAGCCATTCCGAATTCTCGTTTGGTCGTGGTCGAAGAGGGATACCACGAATGGGTACTGTGGTATCCAGAAAAGTTTAGTGCGATCGTGTCCCGCTTCCTAGAGGACGTGAGTTCTAATCCAGCCTCTCTCACTCCCCTTACCGCTTAAAGCGCAATCAGCCAAAAACAGAGCCTTGCCAGAGAAAGTCTGAACAAGGCTCATAACGGGCTCAATTAGGCAATCTAGATTAGAACGAGAACGTTGTTCTAACGACGCCAACGACCTGAGTATTATTGTCGTTGTTGTGTTCAGGATTAAAGATCACAATTACACCAGGTGTGATTGCAATGTTGCTGTTCAGACGATAACGATACAGCGCTTCCACATGAATTGCAGTGTCGTTATCTTCACGGTTAGCAATATCGTTCTTGACCACTTTAGAGGGAACACCAACAATGATACCGCCCAGGTTACCCTCCTTACCTAAGTCAGGAAACGCTAAGAATACAGCCCCATTGAGGGCTTCTGCCTCATTATCTCCATCCTCTTGATCGATAAACGAGTAGCCAAACCAGCCACCAATGATAAATTTAGGGCTAAGACGCAACTGCACTTCACCAGCAAAGGTATCTGACGAAGTAGGTCTACCAAGAGTTGCGCTGGAACCAAAGGGATTTGCTGCAAATGTACTACCCGTGCTTGCTGTGAGGTTGACATCACCACCAGGATAGTAGGAGTGAGCATAGGTCAGCGCGAGATCGATCGATTTGCTTGGCTTGATAACAACCTGTCCTAAAGCAGTATATGCACCGTTAAAGAGGCCATTCTTTGCACTTGGGTCGTTGCTGTTCGAGTCAGAAACGTAACCTCCCTGTAGGGCGAGAAAATCGTTGAACTTGTATTCAAAAGAGCCGCCCGCGCCAGATGCTCCGCTTCGGTAAATGTGGTTAAACCGTCCAAAGCGAGAGAGAGCGCCGGTACCGCTGCTTGTAAAGGGGCTGAGAGTGCTGACTAATCCGTTATATAACTCGGTTTCGACAGCATCGACCTGAAATCTAAGTTTGTCACCGACGGGGAAACGGTAGAACAGCTTAACAACTCTGAGAGCGTTTGACTCATTGCCGTCATGACCTAGGCGAGTCATGTTGGTTCCCGTAAAGGCACCAGAAAACGGAGTAATGTTGCGTGCTTGCAGACGAATTCTTAACTGATCCTTACCAGTAAAGCTACTGTCTAAGTTAAGGCGAGCCCGGGCAGCAAAGATAGTCTCAGTATTATCGTCCCTGAGTCTGTCTTCGTTTGCAGCATTCACACCATTCAGAAACCCATCGCTACCGTTACGGGTAGCACGATCGCCAAAGGTGTCAGCAATAGTAAAGATAGCCTCACCAGTGAGTTTGGTGGTGGTAGAAAACTGTTGTTTTTCTAGGGTTGTTGTTCGCGCTTCCAAAGCATCAACTTGACCACGCAGCGTAGCAATTTCAGCTGCAAATTCTTCTTGCAGCTTTTGCAGGGTTGCTAAATCTTCTCGTTTGACTAAATCTGCGGTAGACGCCGCGATCAGTTCATTTACCCGATCTAAACAGGCATTGAGACCCGCCGCAAACTCATAACGAGTCAAGGCGCGGTTGCCTCGATAGGTTCTGTCCGGATAGCCAGCAATACATCCGTAGCGCTCGACTAGCGATTGTAAGGCTTGAAACGCCCAGTCTGTAGGTCTGACATCCGAAAGCTGAGAAACCGAAGTGACTTGATCAGCCGCATCGCTGCCTTCTGCATTGTCAGTATTCACTGGAACGATCGAGGCAGGTGGGGTCTGCTCGATGTTTTGAGCAATTCTGTTTTGAGCAATTCTTTGGGCTTCAACTCTTTGGACTTCGCTTTGAGAGTTCGTTTGGAGCTTAGTGAAGCTAGTCGTGGGAGTTACTTCAGCCGTTGTCTCTAGTTTAAGCGGCTCGATCGCAGGATTGACAACGGTTAGGTCTGCGCCAGACGTTCTAGAAGTCTCAGTTGCTTTTGCAGGAGTCAGTGCAAACAACACTGTCGTAACTGCCAACGTTGCACTCAGCAGCGATGTTCGTGCCGTAATTGCTCTCATTTCTTTGTCCTCACACCAAAATATAAGGAGCAATCTACCACACTATAGAGTTCTCCTAGATGTCTTCTAGCGCACACGATCTTGCTATTGATAGACAGAATTTACGGCACCTGCCTGCGACGCGATCGCAGTCAAAAATAATTCATCGAACACCTAGCAACGTTAATCGACGGTGTTCCTCATTTCCTCCCTAAACATCATTTTTTCTCTGACATCTAAAAGGTTGTACTGACTTGAGAACTTCCATATTCTGTCTCCTTCGACTTGCAAAACGTATACCTTCCGTATTGAATGGAAGACGCAAGAAATAAATTTTTATGAAGCGGGGGTAAAAATGTATATCGTACAAGTCGCGTCAGAATGTGCGCCCGTGATTAAAGCGGGAGGATTGGGCGATGTTGTCTACGGGCTAAGCCGCGAACTCGAAGCGCAAGGTCATTGCGTCGAAGTCGTTTTGCCAAAATATGACTGCATGAGATACGACCATATTTGGGGTCTACACAGTGCTTACGACAACCTATTTGTGCCCTGGTTTGGCGGCAAGGTTCACTGCTCAGTCTATTGCGGGTGGGTACATGGGCAGATCTGCTTTTTCATTGAACCACACTCACAGGACATGTACTTCGATCGCGACTGCTATTACGGTTGTAACGACGACAATCTGCGATTTGCCTTTTTTAGCAGAGCCGCGCTGGAATTTTTACAGCAAAGCAATAAGCGCCCTGATATTATTCACTGCCACGATTGGCAAACGGGCTTAGTACCAGTGATGCTCTACGAAATCTACAAACATCACGGAATGCCGAACCAGCGGGTATGCTACACAATTCACAACTTCAAGCATCAAGGCACAGCCGGAACCGAAGTTTTAACGGCAACGAATTTGAATCGTCCAGAGTACTACTTTAGCCAAGACAAACTAGGCGATAACTTTAATCCGTTCGCCATCAACATGATGAAGGGAGGCATTGTTTACTCTAACTATGTCAACACCGTCTCGCCTCATCACGCTTGGGAAGCGCGATATACAGGAATCAGCTACGGCTTGGGGCACACGCTTGCGCTCTATCAAGACAAATTTGAGGGCATTCTCAATGGATTAGACTACACATTCTGGAATCCAGAGAGCGATCGCTATATTCCTCATCCATACAGTAAAAAAACCTTTGAGCAAAAACGATACAACACCAAAGCGTTAAGAGAGCGACTGCTGTTACGCAATGAGGAGAAGCCAATTGTCTGTTACGTCGGGCGTCTAGATGACCAAAAAGGCGTCCATCTGGTTCATCACGCGATGTATTATTCGCTGCAACGAGGCGCGCAGTTTGTATTACTTGGATCGGCAACAGAATCGAAGATTAATGATTGGTTTCAACACGAAAAGAATTTCCTCAACAACAATCCAGATTGCCATATTGAACTTGGCTTTAACGAAGAGTTATCACATCTGATTTATGCCGGATCAGACATCATTGTTGTTCCTAGCAACTACGAACCGTGCGGTTTGACGCAAGTGATTAGTTTGAAATACGGAACAGTGCCAGTCGTGCGTGGAGTTGGCGGATTGGTTAACACTGTTTTCGATCGCGATTACGACCAGAAGCATCCCCCCGAAAAGTGCAACGGCTACATGTTCTACGAAACCGACAATAACGCTCTAGAATCTGCATTAGGACGCGCGTTTGATCTCTGGGGCAGCAATCACAGCGAATTTGAAAAACTTGCACTCCAAGGCATGGAGTATGACTACTCTTGGCATGAACCCGCCAAAGACTACACGGCAGTCTATGACAATATCCGGCATCAGTAACGTGATTCTGACGCCTAACGATGAATGATAGGCAATAGAAGAGTGAACAATATTTTTAAGCTGAAGGCTTTTTTAGAAAACCTTCAGCTTAAGCCAAAAAACACTAGCGCCCTGTTGAGGTCAGCGAGTGAATTACACAACAATCAATCACACAATAAGGATCAGTTCCAACGGTTGGACTAACCTCGTTGTTGGAGCCTGGTAAAAGGCGATCGCTAAATCAACAGTGGACGGAATCCATGTTTAACTGATGCTTGACCGATTTGATCCATTTTTTCAACAGTAATGCGATTGCGTCCCCACGAAAAATTGGTGTACAACTTCTCAAATTCGAGCAGCATCGATTCTGCAAAGCAGGCAAATAGCTGACGGGCGGGAACGTCCATATTGACGATGCTCATGATTCGCCAATCAATATCTAATGAATGCTCAACAATGCCGCCATTGAGAACATGCACGCCGGGATGCTGAACCTTTGTTCCTAAATTTTTGGGATAACCACCATCAATCAGCAAGCAAGGCTGTTTCAGAACGGTCGGGTCAATTTCGACGCCTTTTGGCATACTTGCGACCCATACAATAATGTCAGCTTGCGGCAGCGCTTCTTCCAAGCCCATAATTTTGCCGCGACCAAGTTCGGATTGCAACGCTTGCAGGCGTTCTTGATCGCGGGCAATCAGCAATAGCTCTGCGGCATCTGTACGAGCATCTAGCCAGCGGCAGATGGCGCTACCGATATCTCCCGTTGCGCCGCAGACTGCGATCGTCGCCGTCGAAAGATCGATACCCACTTGCTTAGACGCTTGCTCAACCTGCCGACAAAGAATATAAGCCGTGTGCGTATTGCCCGTCGTGAAGCGCTCAAACTCAAGCTTGACGTTGCGGACTTGCTGAATTTGCTGCAAGTTAAAATTCTCGAAAATAATCGACGAGAAGCCACCCAACGCCGTGATGTTAATACCATGCTTTTGAGCATGTGCCATGGCATTAATTACTTTCCGGGTCGCCGCTTTGATTCGACGGCTTGCCAACATTTCTGGCAAAAAGCAGGATTCAACGTATTGCCCTTCGATCGTTTGCCCCGTGGCACTTGTCACTTTGATCGTGTCCACGATTTGAGGCGGGGCGCTGCACCAAAAATCTAACCCCTGATCGGCATATTCTGGATAACCCAGTTCTCGTGCGACAGATTGAGCGTGTTCTAAACTTGTAAGATGACCAATTAAACCAAACATCGATGAATTTGGACCTGAGATCCAGGTGTTGAGAGAGTTAAACCAAATTATAGAGATCAGGGGAAATCGTCATCCGTACTGCCTAATTGGCAGTACGGATGATGAGCAGACTTCCTAGACTAGAAAACAACTAGGCAAGAAAAAGTCAGCTATGAGCAATCTCTTCTCCCATAGCCGATTGACGTTCGCTAGACAGCCGATAAACCGTAAGCTGACATCCGCATAATGTCGCGAGTGGTAAAGCCAATGTTGCTGAGCGCTTCACCATACTGAATCATGAAGTCTTCTACCAAGGCTTCTCGTTCCATCGCGAGAACACTAGCGTCGGTTTCGACTTGATTGAGCATTGCCCAGACTAACGGCAGGTTTTGACGGTTTGCCTCTTCTAGCTCGGCTTTAGACGCTTCAAAGTTTGCTTTGAGCCATTCTTCACCAAAGTTAAGGTGCAGATATTCGTCTTTGACAACACCTTCGGTGATTTTGCGAGCAAAGTCATCGGCAACCGGAATGTAGATGTTGTATGCAGCGATCGCAAAACACTCGATGATCAGCGACTGAATCAGCAAGCAGGTGACGATTTTACCTTCGGCGGCGGCAACTTGGAAGTTGTTGTGTAGTTTAGAGAAGAATTCTTGAGCAAACTCCATGTCTGGTGTTACCTTCAAGTTCTTCCCACAGGCTTCAAAGCCTTTCTTGTGACGATTTTCCATTTTTGCTAGACCTAACAAGTTATCGCGGTTGTCAGGCAGCAGTTCGGCTAATCGCTGGTAATTGTCGTGAGCTTCGCGTTCGCCTTCGATGACGATCGCATTGATGCGGCTGTAGGCATCTTTGTAGGTTTCACTATGAAAATCTAGGTCTGGGGTCGCCTCAAGTTGCGGCATAGATTCGGTGTCTCCTGGTCACGAATGCATCGGCAGTTGCCGATTGAGTTTCAGGTTAGGGAAAAGCGGAGATTCGGCTCAACTCCGATAGCTCCTAACCTACACTTTACCTTCTCAAGCTAAAGATGAAGCCGAGAATGAGTAAATTCTGCCTATGTGGGTGTTTTAGCCCTCTAAAACACTGATTTTTGAAGTCTGAGTCGTCAAGCGTTAGTGTAACGTGTAGAAATGCTAATTTTCTAGCAAAGCCATTTTCTCAATAGTATGAGCCGCGATCGATTCTTCTCCCTAATCAATTCAAGATCAGTGACGGCGATTCTGTGGTTTATGTTGCTGACACTGGGAGCAGGATTGGTGCTGCTGCCGTTGGGCGCTGTCTTCATAACGTCGTTGATGCCTGCTGGAGAGGGATCTGCTTCATTGACCTTGGAAAATTATCGGGTCGCCTGGCAACGCGGCGGCTTTCTGTTGGCGTTTGCCAATTCGACGCTGGTTGCCCTGGCTGTGACAGGATTGCAGATCATCACGTCAGCGTTGGCGGGGTATGCGCTGGCACGGCTGAAGTTTCGGGGCAAGCAAGCGTTATTGCTGATTGTTTTAGCAACGTTGGTCATTCCATTTCAGATGTTAGTCATTCCGATTTTTCTAGTGCTGAAGTGGGGACATCTGATCAATACCTATGGGGCGTTGATTCTGCCGACAGCAGCGAATGGATTTGGAATTTTCTTGCTGCGCCAATTTTTTCAGACGATCCCAGTAGAGCTAGAGGAAGCGGCGATGTTAGACGGGGCGAATCGATGGCAGGTGTTGTGGCGAATCATGTTGCCATTGGCGCGTCCGGCATTGGTAACCTTGTTTCTCTTTACATTTATTGGCGAGTGGAATGATTTGTTTAAGCCGTTAGTCTTTACGACTCGCCCGGAATTGCGAACGGTGCAGTTAGCGTTAGCTAGTTTTCAAGAGCAGTTTACAAACAGTTGGACGTTGATGATGGCGGCTGTAGTGATTGCGACCATTCCGGTGATTGGACTGTTTCTGATCGGTCAACGTCAGCTGATTCGAGGCATTGCGACAACGGGAATTAAGAATTAATTGTCTCGTTCTAGGATTGCATCGATATTTCGGGCTGCATAAAGAACGTGGACAATCTCAATTTCTATCGAACCCATTTGGGATCTTACTCATTGGACAAGCGCTTCAGCATCAATCGGATGAA
>NZ_JCACKG010000138.1:0-7557 GCF_059505265.1 Myxacorys chilensis
CTGAACAAGGATACTACTCTTAGCTCCCTGTCCGATTTTTGGGTGTCATTTCAAGGTGTCTACTAAGTCAGTAGGTGGGTTAGGCGATTGCATTAAACACCTGTCTCTCCGCGTTGTCTTACACCGCCACGGCTATATCCCCTGGAACTACGCCCGTTTTCTTAACCACTGCACCGATCGCCTACTTCTTCAACGAGTTGGTGGTCGTTATCGCTTCATGCACAAGTTACTACAAGAACATTTTGCCGCGATGCCCTTCGAGAAGCCTTAGCGCTCTTCCATCAATGTTGGTGGAGAATAACAGGTTCTAAAGCTCCCAAAGCTAGAATAGGCAAACGATAGAGCGAAGAGAACCTAAACCGACAATTCGATTTATTGATGAGTATTGTCAATGGTATGAGTCCCTGTTCTCAGATGTGAGAAGTTTTGAAGCCTTTAAGCACCTGCAGGTGGGAATGCTATCTGAAGTCAAACGCAAAAGCTTGCCTGCGATTGCTAAGGTATGTGGACTCAAGAATGAGCAATCCTTACACCACTTTTTAACCGATGCCCCTTGGTCAGTGGTGGAACTGCGGCAACAACGCTTAGCCCTGATACTACAAGTCGGCGTTCCCGTAGCTTTTGGACCAAAAACAACGCTAAGGAATTTGTGGGCAAGATCAGCGAATGATAAGTGGATAGAATCGGTCGAGAAGCAGACTACACAGGACGAGGACTAAGATGGGACTGAGTAGTACAGCAAACAGGGGTGTTACAAGCGTAATCTAACTCGCTTTAAGGAGCTGAATCCTCGATCCCCTGGTCGAACTTCTGCCCACCTATCGGAATGACGAACCACAAATTGATGTCGTTTTGGCATGGATCAGACTCCCAAACGTTGACGTTGAAAACTGAGTTAACCGTTTGGGCTTAGAATTCCCAAGCTGGAATTAGGAGTTGTGATGGCTAATCGAGCTAACCGAGTTGACCCTGAGCCGGTCTACTTTTTCGTTCTCAATAAATGGGAGTTCTTCGCAATAGACTCCCCTAGAACGAGGGCAACTGTGCCAGTTTTTTAGAAATACACGCAGTTTAGGCGTTTGAGGTCGCTACATCGTAAAATTAAAGTTTCCTGATGTAACTCACCATGAAGGTTAATCGTCACGGTCAAGCAAAGATTCTTACAAGTGAAGAAATTAATCAATTGTTTGAAGTTGGACTAACAAGTGATCGCGATCGCGCCCTGTTTGGAGTCTGCTTCTTCACGGGATGCCGAATCTCAGAATCCTGCTCATTGCTCACCGATGATGTCTACGGGGCAAGTGGCAGTGTCCGAACTAAACTCACCTTACGGAAGGGCAACACCAAGGGGAAATTGAAAACGCGATCAATTCCGGTGCGATCTGAACTAGTAGAGTTGCTCACGAGTCATCACCCTCACGCTGGCAAGCGCTACTTGTTTCCCGGTCGTCATGGTCGTGGACATATTCACCCCGATTCGACGGCGTTGATTCTGCGAGAGGCGTTTGCAGAGTTGGCGATCGAGGGAGCCAGTACTCATAGCTTCAGACGCACAGCATTGACCCGACTTTCTAACGCAGGTGTCCCCCTGCGTGTGATTCAGGAGATCTCAGGACACGAAACGCTATCCGCATTACAGAAATATTTAGAGGTGACGGAGCAGCAGGTAGAGGACGCGATCGCAACTCTAAAATTTTAGTAATCGTCTTGTTATCTGGTTCAGCAACTCAAAATCCTGCCATACAGCGATTTTCTCGTTATCATGCAACCTGCTCTAACTGACGAATCCGGTGGTGCAACAATGGCTGAACTAACTGCGGCTGAATGGGACAAAATCAATACCTTATTTGCCAAAGATCCCTACAAATATGGGCTACCCAAACGCGAGAGCGGCTCAGTCGTTTTGGCATCGTTCAACATTCGTAAGTTAGGTGCCAAAAAGCAACGTACCAAAGCCACCTGGAAGTTTCTCGCGCAACTCTGTCAGCATTTTGATCTGCTTTCAGTTCAAGAAATCATGGATGACCTCGAAGGCTTTGACCATCTCAAGGAACTGATGGGCGAAGACTTTGGCGCAGTCGTTTCGGATGTGACGGGCGCATTTCCTGGTGAGGCTGGGTTAGGGGAACGCTTGGGCTTTATCTACAATCGCACTCTGATTGAGCGAGGTAATATCGTTTCTGATATCTCCTTTGATCGCACCAAGCTGATCACTACGATGATCGAACACAGTGCGGAATTGGTGAACGCGATCGCACCTCACTTTGATGAACAAGGCAACCTCCGCAAGGGAACCAAAATCAAGCTGCCTATTTTTCTCACCTTCGTCCGTCAGCCCTTCTGCGCGAGTTTCCGCATCAGTGGGCATCCAGGAACACAACCTTACGAAATCATGGCAGTTAATGCCCATCTCTACTTTGGCGACGGCATTGAGGATCGACGGCAGGAATTTGATGCGCTAATGGAGTGGTTGCTGGCAAGGGTGAAGAAAAAGTCGAGCGACTTCCCGAATTACGTTCTGATGGGAGATTTGAATCTTGACTTCGATGATCCCGAACGCGATCGCCCTCGCATCGAAACCCAGATCAAAACCTTCAACCAGCAGATGGGCAGGACTGCTAACGTAAACTTTCCCTTTCTAGATATCCACCCCAACTTCAAGACGCAGTTTCGCACGAATGCACGATTAAGCGAGACGTTTGACCAGATTGGCTTATTCAGTCGAGATGATCGGCTGCCGACCTATAAGGACAACGCGACGATGGGCAGTCAGTTGCGCGGGCCGGACTATGGGATTGTCAACTTTGTCGAGCTATTTCGAGAAGCATTGGAGTTGCCCTCGGTTGAGACAATGACTACGGCCCAGAAGAAGGCGTTTTTCAGCAAGTTCGAGCATGAGGTGAGCGATCACTTGCCGCTCTGGTTGAGATTGCCCACCCCCTAGAACACAACGAGCGAGATCCAATTATACGGTGAGATCCACAACAGTGAATCTGGAGCAGTTTAGGGAGGTTCGGTGGAGGGATTGAATGTGCGACAACACAGAAACATTTTAAGGTCATGAAACGATAGCTGGAAGTGCGATCCTTTGGAACTTGGCGAAGCCGATCGCGAGTGGGGAGAACGCAACCTTTCAACCCAGAGCACTTCACTAAGCGGTGTATTCGTAGGTAATGCAATACATCGCCCCTAACGGATCAGTCATGAAACCCTCCCAAAATGCTGCAATCTCACCCGGTACTCCAGTTGTGATTTTCGTTGGAGTTGCCTTGATGCTTACAAGTTGCCGCTCCTCTCTAGGTTTAGTTGATAAAGCTCCTTCTCCCTCTGTTGCTTCCCAAATGGTTAAGCCAACGGTCAAGGTAGAAGCTCAACCCTCTCCCGTCGATATCCCTACTCAAACACCCTCCTCAGAAACTGCTCAACCTGCACTTCCAGAAGAAACCACTACCTCTGCTCCTGACACTTCAGGCTTTGTTGCGGGAACGTGCAAGGAACTTAGAGCGCAGGGGCTAAGTGATTTTCGTCCTGGCGAGCCGAACTATACGAAGAAGCGCGATTGTGACAACGACGGGGTTGCTTGTGAGAGTTGATGGATTCGTTTTACGGGTAAGTAACAGATGGTAGATGAGACCTTGACTTTGTCAGCGATCAAAGCTCAATCACATTGTTCAAATATTTGCTCTGTTGTAATTCGGTCACTTCTGCAAGCGTTTCGATAATCACTGGATAAGAGGTATTCTTACGTGATAACTCATGGAGCTTGAGTGTACTGAGCCTTGAGAACTTTGCGAAAAATTGTGCGGCCACCTTGCCGTCCCGCTTCGCGCTTGGCAGGAAGTCCAGCATTGCGACACAACCTGAAGGCTACCCAGTTGATAAGTAATAACGCCGTAACGCCGATAGTCGAATTCAAATTTGCTAAAGTGCAATCTACAATTTACTCTAATCCCTCCAACAACTTTGCTACTTGCTCAGGATCAGGCAGTTGTCCTTTTAACTCCTGCGGTAACGTCGAAGTCATTCGATAGGTTGCAACCCCAATCGGCTTAGTGGCATCCTTCAGGGCATATTCCACGGTCATCTTATCCTTCGTCTTACATAAGATGATCCCAACCGAAGGTTGCTCATGCGAGAGCCGCACCTGATCGTCCAGCACCGCTAGGTAAAACTGCATTTTGCCGACATACTCTGGCTCAAACTCCCCGATTTTTAGATCGATTGCTAATAGGCACTGCATGGCTCGATGGTAAAGCACAAGGTCGATAAAATACTCTTTATTGCCGACTTCTAAACGATATTGACTTCCGACAAAGGTGAACATTCCACCCATCTCTTGGAGGAAAGGTTCAACTTTTGCCAAGATGGCAGCCTCCAGTTGACGCTCTGAATATTTATCTCCTAACTCCAAAAACGGGAATGTATATTCATCCTTTACTGCCAATTTCGCTTGATTCTGAATCTCTTCAGAAATCGTAGCCTCAAAGTTCGTCTGGTTCAGTAGAGTCTTTTCGTAGGTTTGATTTTCAATTTGATGCAGTAAGACATTTTTTGTCCAGCCATATTTACGAGTCGTACGGATGTAGAACTCTCGTTCCAGATCATCCTTACATTTCTCCATGATGACCAAATTGTGACTCCACCCAATTTCTGCAACCAATGGTTGCAGTTTTTGATTTTGGCTATAGGTGACGTAGAAGCTTCGCATATTCCAGATATTGCGAACGGAGAAGCCGCTCATTCCTGGAAACTCTGCCTGCAAGTCCTTCG
Organism: Myxacorys chilensis; assembly: GCF_059505265.1. Classification (NCBI taxonomy): domain Bacteria; kingdom Bacillati; phylum Cyanobacteriota; class Cyanophyceae; order Leptolyngbyales; family Leptolyngbyaceae; genus Myxacorys; species Myxacorys chilensis. Next base: position 4,771 of record NZ_JCACKG010000138.1, read on the forward strand.
CTAGCTGCTCAACAATCGACTTACCCCAGCTATCGCCTTGCTGGCGGGTCCTGATCAGTTGCCCAATATCCCAATAGAGGGCGATCAGTTCTTTGTTAACTGCCTTAAGCGCCTCATACTGAGCCGACCGAATCCGCTGTTTGATTTCAATTAGGAGACTACCATACTCTCCTGAATCCAATGTGCTCACCAAACCTGTCCTCGCAAACGCTAAAGCAGAAGACCCTGAATGTCTCCTCATCTGGAACTAAATTACATCAGAGACTAATGATCTTAGATCAGCCAGTATCTTCTCCAACTTCTTTTGCTTTTTGGGATCGTCCCAAACCTTTGAGCGCTTAGCAAGTTTTAGCACATCATCAATCTGAGTCTTCAGTGGAGGCTGTTCTGCTGCGGCAGCAATGTTGGACTTAAAGCTATCAATACGCTCTTTAATATGAGCCAAAGAAAAGTCTTGAGCGATCGCATCCTTGAGTAGAATTTTGCGCTGATCCTCATCTCTCACCCGAGCGATCGCCTGAGCCTTGGTATAGGCAATCTTTCCCTGTTTCAGCGCTTCTAAGACATCGTCAGGAAGATTAAGCAGGGGAAGTCGATTATTGACGAACGACTCCCAGGTCATTGTTGCTAAAGAAGCAAAGATCGCTTGCACAGCCTCGTTTTCTGAACTGCCCATAACGTTATGGGCAACTTTTCCTTTTGCCTCATGCTGCATCCGATAAAGCAACTTAGGAACCTCATGAACAGCTATTTCTAGCTTGAGTGCCAAAAGTTGTAAAATCCCCTCTGTTTCTTCGACCGGGTTGAGATCTTCTCGCTGAAGGTTCTCAATCAGAGCTAGTTGAACTGCCTGCTCATCAGTTAAATCGCGAATCACCGCAGGAACATCACTTAACCCGGCTTCCTTCGCAGCGCGGTAGCGCCGTTCTCCAGCAACCAACTCGTAAGTATCCAGGCTAGGGAGAGTCCGAACGAGTAAAGGTTCTAAAATTCCGTGCTCTTTGACTGAGAGCACGAGTTGTTCCATCTTCTGGGGGTCAAAATATCGTCGAGGCTGTTGAGCAGGAAGTCGAATGCGCTCAATTCCTATCACATTGGGCGCAGATGAAGGCTCAGCTTCCCCGAACAAAGTGACTGGAGCCGTAATTTTGCCTCCAAATACGCGCTCACGTTTGGATGTCATACTAACTTCTCCATCTCTTTTGCTAATCCATCCAGCACCTTTTTAGCAGGATGCTTGGGGCTGTAGACTGCCAAAGGAACTCGCTCCATTGAAGCATCTGCAAAGACGGTTGACTTAGGAATGAGTGGGAAAACCTTACCGATCGGGGCAAGCTGCTCCTGGATCGCTTTCAGCGTTAACTCATCATGAGAGTTGCGGCTATCGTACATCGTGGGCACAAATCCCGCGATCTTCAGGTTCCGATTGGGCTTAGCTTTCACTTTCTGCAAAGTCTGTAAAAGCATATCAGTTCCCTGAAAGGCTTTAAACTGCGTTTGAATTGGAATTAGCAAATAGTCGGTTGCGACTAGAGAAATATAGCTCAACATCCCTAAACTAGGCGGACAGTCCACCAAAATAAAATCATACTGATTTCGGATGGGCTCCAAAGCATCTTTAAGTCGAGTGTCACGCATGTAGGCGGTGACTAACTCCTGCTCGGCATCAGAAAGCTTTAACTGCGCGGGCACCAAATCCATGCCGTGAATTTTCTGATGAATTGGCAAGTCCTCTTCTGGCACGATCGCATTATAAATTGTTCGTTCTAGCGTCCCTGGCTCCAGTCCCATAAACGTGGTCAGGGACGACTGAGGGTCTATATCGACTAGCAGCACTCGCTTTTTTCGTTGAGCCAAGCTGTAGCCCAGATTTACTGTCAGGGTCGATTTACCAACTCCCCCAGCTTGATTAAATAGTGCAATGACTTTTCCCATTGATCTCAATGCCAGTTGCCTTCAGCAGCATACCGTAATAAAGATTTTCAACCGCATTCATTGCTCAAGTGAGCAAACAGTTCTTTAATGATCGAGAAAGATTGCACAGCGGAGGTGCTGTAAACTCCAAACTGCGTAGCTCCATATTCTTGATCAGTAAAAGCAGCGCAACCTCAACGTTCTGCTGCAAAGTAGGGGTTACAGGTGCGGCATGCTTAATGCAGTCTAGCAGAAGAGGATCGGCCTCATAGTATTGTTTAAGAATCTCTTTTTGCACCAATTCATCTGCCGTCAAATCTGATGGAATACTGAGTCATCTTGATTCGGCCGATAGCACCACAGGTTCTTGCCCCCTCCCGCACATAGCGCTTATCAAACTTAATCCCAACTAACTCAGCAATTGGTGAACGATCCGAATGTTGCTCATCCCTGGTCGAATCGAGAAGCGCAGGGCGAGTTTGATCTGGTGAACACACGGGCGCGCTAGGTCAGCCCAGAACCGGATCTCGTCATCATCCCCAAACCATTCGCGTCCCGCCTGTGCGCACTTCAGAAACCCGGGGAGTTCAGCATTTTTCGGGTCGCCTAGCGGAGAGCGGTTCCCGACAAATCCCAAGGCGTGTTGCCTTGATTCCAAGCGGTTTTGTTTCTCTACCTCCTTCAACGTCCGCTCGGTCGCCAGCTCCGGGTGCAGCAACGCTTCTAGCTCTGTGATTTAGGGGTGGCGTCTACCGCTCGCTCTCGTCACACATCAAATTCGGTCAGAGATTGCACAAGCGAGAGCATCGAATGCAGGCGGTGTTGAGCGACAATCATATTGGCCCAATCGACGATTGCATTGCCCATCCCAGA
>NZ_JCACKG010000139.1:0-7505 GCF_059505265.1 Myxacorys chilensis
TTTAGCTGTTGGTTAGAGGCACTTTGCTATGCTGCCTAATGGATAAAGTCGAGCTAAGAAGCAGGTAGAGAAACGGATTCAAATTAATCAAAAAGTAGTTGCAAAAATTGTTACTACTCGACCGAAATCGTTGTAGCTATCACCGCACAAATTCCAATGCAACGGACTGTTGCAACCCGCCGATGATGTGGCAAAGGTGATCGGCAGGTGCTAACCGCGACCGTTAGCTCGTCAGACCCGAAAGCAAAAGTCAAGTTTTAGATGCAATCGCCCTAATACCCCATGCCCCGAACCGTCTCAATAAGCAGTTATCCTGTTGGTGCAGCCAGAATGTAGGGCATTCTACCGACAAGAATGAGTAGGAAAAAACATGCTGGCAAGAGTTTGGAGTGCGGCGCTAGTTGGAATCGACGCGGTTAAAGTTGGCGTTGAAGTAGACGTTGCCAATGGACTCCCAGCGATCGTTGTGGTGGGACTTCCCGATGCTGCCGTTCCCGTGTCATAATTGCGGACAGGTAGGAGAGCGGTAAACAGTAACAGAAGTATTAACGATTCTCCAAACTGACTAACTGGCTAACTCTGTTTGACTAAAATGCTTGCATAATGAGGTTTTTGAGGTTTCAAACTGGCTAAACCACTGCCTAACAACTGCCTAAAACTGGCTAATCTATGGGCAAAATCATTGCAGGATTGGCGCGAGTCTCGACGGAAGATCAGGCGTATCAGGTTGCTCTAAGCAACCAAATTCAGCGGTTGCGAAATTCTGGTTGTGATCGCGTCTATAGCGATATCGCCTCTCGCGCCGATGATTGTAGAGAAGCGTTACTGCAGCTGATTGCCGACATTGAAGCGGGGGAAATTATCGAAGTCCGGGTGACTCGGCTTGATCGCCTTACTGCCTCACCTGCGCTGTTTGAGCGGGTAGTAAAATTGATGCGTGATCGCGGCATTCCTCTAACTGGATTGGATGAGTCAATCAACATCCTGGATGAGGATGGTGAATTTTTCGCAGGCTTGGGAGTGCATATCGCTAAGCGGGAAATCCAAACCATTCGGAAACGTAGCCAGAAAGGGCATGAATCCCGACGCAAAAACGAACGGGCTAACGTTTCTCTACCGTGGGGATACACCGCTGCTGACAGGCATTATAGGCTCGACAACACCCCGTTTCTGTGTTTACTCTGCGATCGTGTTGATGACCGTGAACACACGGGAGCTACTCGCGCTGATTTAGCGAGGGACTGTATTGCGCTATTTTTCGAGGGGAGAAGTCTCACTAGAGCGATCGCACTGATTCATGAGAAGTACGGCGTTCAGCGATTCAGCCACCCACAGCTATCAAAAGAAAAAAGTGTTGCAACGTCTTTTATCTTGAATGCGGACGACGATTTTGAATCGATGCGATCTCACCGTTTTTCAAGACGAGGCGTATTTCAGTGGTCTCATAAGGGGCTAAAGAACTGGCTTCTCAGCCCAGTTTTGAGAGGGCACACCCCGTATAACACCCGTGAACTCTTAGGTTTAGATTCTGCTGGCCGCAGAAAGTATGGAAAAACGCTTCCTCAAGAGCAGTGGGACATTCGGCAAGATACACACCCGGATCAGGCGTTGCTTACCGAGTCACAGGCCCAAGAAATCAGGAGGATGCTCGGATATAACGCGCAAACCAGGGGAAAGTGGCTCGTTTCCGCCAAAGATCGCCGCTATCCCATATCTGGGTTATTGCGCTGCCAAGCCTGCAACGCGCCGATGAAATCTCAATCGTCGAAGCCAAGAGCCGGAGGATGGCGAAATTATTACAAATGTAAGAACGCGATCGCCGGACGATGTAATCAAACAAAATCTATTCGCAACGATCGTGCAGAGTTGGCAATTATTGAGGCGCTAACCCGTGCTGCCGAACGGATTGACGCATTACGTCAAACCCCAGAACTCATGCTAGAACCGCCCGAATTGGGGGAACTGCGGGAACAACGCGAAGGGCTTCGAGTGTTAGGAAATAACCCTACGATCGAACGCGCGATCGCAGAAACTGACGAGCAAATCAAAAAAATAGAGTTCAACTTCAAACAGGCAACCATCGCAAAAACTGAAAAGCAGGATTCTGCCGTTGAAATTCTGAGGAACCCGGACTTTTGGCAGTTCTGCAACGAAGATGAGCGAATGCGGTTATTTCAATGGTTGGTCGATACGGTATGGGCGCTAGACGGTGAAATTGTCGCGATCGACTTAGAGGTCTAAGCCGCCAGTAATTTTCGTACTGCTTCAAGAACTCTGGCAGGAATAACATACCGTCCATCGTCCGTTGGCTCTGCTGAGTCTGATACCGCTTGCAGTAGTTCGGTGCGATCTCGAAACTCTTGAATCTTGCGGTTGAGTAGCTTTTTCGGAGTCTCCATCTACCAAACTCCTGTGTTTAATAGTTGTTGTCGCGCAACCTTACCTTCGGCACAACATTCCGAAAGTGAATATCGATTGCCTCGTCTCCCGGTGAGATCGCTTTCTTCTTTTGAGAGAGTCCCAAGCTTGAAGCCTTTTTCTGAGTCCCCTGTTACGCGCTTGACCTCAAATGTTGTGCCTGTTGGAATATGAAAGGCGATCGTGCCCTTCCTTACCCAGTCGGGCAGTTCTGCTGGTCGCTCCTTGGGTTTGGGCTCGCCAGCTTTTTTCAAATCTGAGACTTCTTGATGTTGAGCCGCCTTCGGTGCATCTGATACGGATTGTAGAGGTACCGAAGACGGCTCAACTGCCTTAAATGTCAAACCCCTAATGCCATAGCGATTTTTGCCAAGTGGAACTTTCTGACACTGAGGATAGAGGCTGATGAATCGTTGCGCTACCTGATTCTGCCCTTTCACGTACTGATCTCCTGGGCGGTTCGGATCCTCCCATTTGCGAATCTCGCGATCGCCCACAACTTCTATCTGCAAAACACCGGTCTCTCTATAATAATTTTCGAGATGTGCCCACAAGTCCGAGATCGGCATAATTGAATCGGGGTCATACACCAGGTTTTGCTCTAATGCGAACTCGTATAAATAGGACTGGTTGATTTGAATCTCTTGCATTGCGGCATCACAGCAAGCAAAGTCAATCCCCTGCATCATCAAAGACTTAAACGCTGCAATCAGTCGATTCAGCAAGGAAGGCAGGATGTTTGATTCAACAAAGTCGGCATCATATTTGAAACGAGGATCAGCTTCAATTTCGCCTCTATCAGGGTTTGCACCTTTCTTGAAAATTTTATTGAAAGATAAAACTGAAAATCTAGACTGAATTGCTTCTTGAGAGCCTTTCAGATAGGGAATCTCATTCACGTTAAAAAGATGAATGGCTTTTGGTTGAAACTCTTTATGATCTTTGCCTTTAAGCTCGTAGTGCAGTGGATCGCCTGTAATCGCCCGCTTCAGTGATTGTAGGCTATCCAAAGAAACCGATTTTCTATTTTCTGAAGCCCAGTTGATTCGGCTAGAGGCTAGAGGTGAGAGGGGAAATTTTCGCCCCTCGTCATATTGCGCGAAGTCTTCAAGCGCAACAGAGGTCATTCCTGTCCGCCCCCACAGCAAGGCAACCGCTTCTCGTAGGGCATCCTTACCATTCGACCCAACCCCTTTGCAAAGTAAGGCTCGGACATTACGCCCGTGAAACTTGCGAACTGTGTCGATGTCAAAGGCTGACGAGATCGTTTTAAGGAATACTTGACATTGTGCTTCATCCAAAGCTGTTAGTAATTGATCGCAGTCCTTCGAGTCAGCGTCAGGCTCATACTTCACAATCGGCGCATAAATGTATCGAAGGTCGGGCGAGTGTGGTAGAAGAACAAATTCGGGAGAGTTGGGGCGAGTCTCAGGCGGAACAATTCGCCAAGAAACTTGCAGTACACCATTTAAACAGTTCAGCCCAGGAGGATTAATCGATTCAGGCAGTACAGCGAATTTCATTTTTGCCCATTCCAGGGCAGCTTTTACCCTTGCAGAAGCGGCATATGGGAAGACCGTTCTCGCCATTTTTTTGCTGTAGTAGCTAATTGTTTCAGCTAAACTCTGGATTCTCTGAAGTTCGATCTCATCAGGCGCAAATTCGTAATGAGTACCCATCCACTTATGCAGCTTGCCGTCAATCGAGATCCAACTCGTACCGCTGTAGAGCTTTGAGACCGCGACTTGGGAAAATTCGCCTTCTTGCTTGAACGAGAGGCTTTGTTCTGGTCGATCATTCTTGTCAGATGTACCCTCTAACTTTTTAGAGCCGATCTCGCCTAGAATCTGCTCTGCCGTTACACCCTGATTATTCCAATCTGCAACGTCGAATCCTTTGTCTGCTGGCAGGTTCTCCCATTTTGGTGAGTCAGGGAAAGGGTACAGCCATTGAGCATGTGGATAGTCCTTCGCGACTTGACCCATGTATTTAGTTCCGGGACGATCGCAGTCTGGTGACAGTACCAACTTTGCGCCATCAAACAAGCCGGAATACTTGCCTTTGCCGTAAGCACTGGAGCCGCCGATCGTCGTCGTTGCAGGAATCCCAATTTTCCACAGGGCATCCGCGCACGGTTCCCCTTCAACCCAAATAATGAGCTTCCCTTGCTCGATTGCGGCTAAGCACTCGTGATAGCGGTAAGGCGTCACTACTGCTTTGAGAGAGGTTTTTACATCCTCACTCAGCTTGCCGCCTGAGATCCATTGCCCATTATGGCGGTACTCTTGCCAGATTTGGCGCTTACCGTTGCCGTCGTCAATCCTGCGAGTCCGCATGATTTCACGACCAGCGCGATCGCGGTAGACCCAAGTGCGATCGGCTTTAGGACGAACGGACTTTGCTTTCTGCTTTTCTTCCCACGGTGCGATCGCTTCTCGAATATCGGAACACTCACATTGATTCCAACACTGGTACTTCCCGTTTTCTGGATTGACAGTCAGGTTATTTCCGCCGCAAACCGGGCAAATATACCGATTCTTGCAATTAGGAACAGGGGTTAGCAGATCTAGGAAGTTAAGAATGTTAAACCCTTTGTTTTGAGGTTCTCTGTCCATTATCGCAAGCCTCCCTTGTTCAAGAGAGCTGCGAGTTCATCATCCAGTACAATCTCCGAGTCTTGCTGCAAGCTGATGTTCTTATTCCAAAGGCGTTTTGTTTGCCTCCCTAGACTCGCGAGGTCTATTCTCTCTAATCGTCGGCAAGCTCGGTGAAGCTTGAGAGAATCGGTTAGAATAGGTTCAGAGGTTTGACGAGATTTTTGAAAACTTGTAAAATTCAAGGCTAATTGCCCTCCGTTTTAGGCATAGAGGAAGCAGCGATTCGTGGCCAAACTTCTCGCTGCTTCTGAATTTGGTTAAGAAGAAACCCTTCGATATCTGCTAAGCAGCTTTCGGAGGGTTTTCTGTTTGCGCTTTGTACTGACTCAAACCGCGTTCTAGAGCTTGACGAACAATATTTGAGCGCTTTGTATTTTCGACTTGAGCAGCGTAGGTAATTAGATCCCGTAGCTCAGCAGGAATTCGCTGAGTTAAGTGAGCCGTTTGTTTTGCCCAGCCTTTAACCCCGTCACAAGATGACATCGCATTTAACTCCAAAGAATCGCAACACAAATAATCATGCTACATGAAAATTTGGGAGAAGGCTACATCATTTTTCGTAATTTTATCGAGATTTTTTTTACTTAATAGTTTAAATCTCTGTATCCCTTGCTAGTTATCGCGTTTCAATACAACACCAACGATTTTTAAAGCCTTTAATTAGGATTAGATTCAGTTATTAAGACAGTACAATTCATCAATTATAAGACAGTACAATTCATCAATTATAAGACAGTACAATTTACTCTAAATGGCAAAGGTCTAGAACCTCTTGATATCACTGGTTTAGAATTGAAATTCAGTAATAACTTTAGTAATGAAGTTATTACTGAATCATACAATTCAGTTCTCAATCAACTAGAAGAAGCTTGAATGAACATTTCTGCCGCAAATGGGCGGAGTATCACTTTGCTCCATCCACACGCTTCGCGGCTCGACTTTACTCAACAGCACCCTTCGGACAGTGGATTTCCCAAACGCCGCGAACTGCCGGAGATTCCACTCACAGAGAATAAAAACTAATACCGCTCGTAAATTAGCTTGCAGCTTTTAGTTCAGTCTTAGGCTTCCATTCCAGAAGTTCACCAGGTTGAACCTCGAAAGCATCGCAAATTTTGCTCAAAACGACGGATGAGGGAAGCTGCTCCGGATTGTTGTACAGGTCATAAGCTGTACGCTGAGCAATTCCCACCGTCTTTCTGAACTGGTAGGGTGTCATTCCTCTGCTGTCGAGGAACGGCTTAATTTTGTTTATCACTGGCATTCCTCCAATTTACCATTACGCTGATATTACCACATAGTTAGCAGTAACCATGTGACTAGTACTATTAACTAATTAATACTATTTATTCGGATTTCGCGGACCTATAAGTAGTTAGTATTGCTATTCGCTTGATATTATTACTAACTAGCTGATACTATTAAGGCATAGAGAAAGCGGCTCACCTTCCACAGAGTGCCGCTTCTCTACGAACCTTAAATTCTGAAACTAATGCTAACAACAATTTCACCCAGCGCCCAACTCACTTCTGGTGGACGCGGCTCAGGTCGCTTAGACCTCCTCCTTTACGGCTCCAACAACCCCACCAATAACCGTGCCTTCAACCGTGCTCGCACTGTTTCTCCCCATGAAGCCTACAGCGCTGGCTATCAGGACGGCTTCAACAGACGCGGAATGCTCGGCTCCATGTCAGGCAACACCCATTACTCCAAAGGATTCGGCGCGGGTCACAACGCGATGCGCCGCGCTAACCCTTAAGGAGCAAGTCCGGATATGCAAACCATCATCTGGGCGGAAAGCTCCGCCCTTAGTTATCAACGCACTCATTCTTTACTAGTTCTCGCTCTCACTGACCTTTCCTACTGGCAAGACGCCAAGAATCAGCATCGCACCGGCGCGATCGCCCTCACCCCAAACATCAACGGTCAGTGGATCGTCACTGCCTCTGCTGACCTCGTAGCCAAGATTTTGCCCTTCTAATTTCCAAACTCATTAAACATTGGAGGAAATCAATCATGAAATTTCAAATCATCGCTGCCACCGCACTTTCTGCTGTTGTTTTAAGCGCATCTGTTGTCCGCGCCGAAACCTTCCGAGCAGTGTCTCGATAATGCGGCTGCCACCCATCAAGAAAACCTGAAAACCATGTCTCGCGCCGAAGTCGATTTTATTTGAAACAACGTGAACGGCTGCAAGGCTCGTTTCAGTCGCTAGTGCCCTGCTAATTGCTCCATTTCTCCCGTCCTCTGGGCAATCTCAATGACTCCAGAGGACAAGTCCACCACTATCTTGGCTCCACAGACCGCCCCGTACTAGAGCAAATCAAGGAGCATCTCTCCGGTCGAGGAGCCAAGATCACGGCGGCTGCTGTGAAGCAAGGAATCAATTTTGAGTGTGTCCGAGTTTGGTAAGAAGGCAACCGAGAGCTA
>NZ_JCACKG010000140.1:0-7406 GCF_059505265.1 Myxacorys chilensis
TTACGGACAAGGAAGAGCCACCGCCTAGCCATGGCGCCACACCCATGCCGCCGACGGAACTTCAGGACGTCATTGTCACTTGTGCCGGTTCCGCGCCCCGACGTGCGCGGATCATATGTCGTCCGAAGGCGCGCGAGCACCGAAAGACCCCGTTCACACTTAGGTCCATTATACGGAGCCAGTCCGCAGCGCTCGCGTCCTCGGACCGAATGCCGCTCTGCCCGATTCCGGCATTGTTGACGAGGATCGACGCGGCCGTCCCCTGCCCCGCCACGTCATCCGCGATCTCCTCCATCCGATCCGAGCGGGTGACGTCACCGGCCAAGCCCCGTGCCGCGAAGCCCAGGCCTGCCAAGTGACTGGCCGGGTCCTGAGCCACCGTCTCGTCTGGCTCCACGATGACCAGGCGCGCCCGCCTCGCCGAGCGCCTCGGCGCAGGTCGGACCGATCCCGCGGTCTCCCCCAATGATCACGGTTACCTCGCCATCCACCCTGAAGCGTTTCTGGTACATGCTAGCTTCCACGCCTGGACCAGGAGGTCATTCGTCGGACACGGGCGTCAGCGTCATGTTGTCAGGGTCCTCGGACCAGGTAGCGGAAGCGTCTCCGGGCGCAAGGGTTCCGCGGCCAGGGGTACAACGGCCGGCCAGTCCGGCCCTGAAGCGGTCCCGCCCCAATTTACGTCGTCGAGATCAGGTTTCCCGCGCAGGACGCGGCCATGTCCTCGGGACCTTCCGCAGCGAGGTGAGCCGGATCCAAGGGACCCGGCATCGCGAGGGAAGGGAAGCTGGCCTAGCGTCAGACTCTCCCGTCAGGCGCGGCCATCTCGACCCTTGGCTAGTCAGGTTCAGGCCGACGATCGGTCTAGGAGATGGGCCAAGCGCGCGCGGTGTGCCGCCAGGTTCTCCTCCGAGTCGGCGAGCGACTTCCGGGCGATCTCCGTCAGTTCTCCCGACGGCGGAAGGCGGGCCAGGATGTCGAGCTGGTGTGCCACGTGCTCCTCGCCTTCGCGGATGTGACGCTCAGCCATCTCGATTTCAGTCTCGCCGAGCCCAGGCATCTGCAGTCTCCCCAGCACTTCCGTGGAACGAATATACTGATCGGGGCGGCGAAGATTAAGCGCCGCTGCGCCCTGGTCAGCAAGGAACGGAACGGCTCGTTGGTGCGGCGCCCACCCAGCGCCAGACCGGAGCGAGCCACGCCAGGCTCGGTTTCGCCTTTCATGGCCGAAGGCCCCCACGGTCCCCGCCATGGCCCATCCCTGGGCCTCGGGTTTTCTCCGTCGATGTCATTCAGGTGGTCGAGTACGCAGCCCTTCCGCGGTTTCCATCGGGGATGCCGACCGGCCACCCGGCGTGAGGTTTGCGGCCTTCGCCCACCGCAGCGCCTCCTCGAGCCTGTCGTCGCCCCAGAAGAGCTCACCTTCGACCACGAAGGACGGGGCGCCGAAGATGTTGAGGCGTCAGGCCTCATCCGTGGCCGCCAGGAGCCTCTCCTGCCCTTCGGTCCCGTCAGCGCGGGCCAGCACGGTCGCAGGGTCCTGCCCTGCCTCTGCGATGCTGCGGCCCAGGTTAGGCTCGCTGCCGGCCGGCAGTCCCTCCTCGAACCATTGCCGATAGCTGGCCCTCACGTAGGCTTCGCACCAGCCCTCACCCTCTCCGATGACCGCAACTCGGTTGGCCCGTCCCAGATCGGCCAGCGCATAAGGGGGCGGCAGCCGCGGCGCGTGCCCGTGGAGCTCGGCCCGGCGCGCCACGTCACGCTAAAGGTAGGCGGCCTTGACCGGCTCATTGGCGAAGGGAATGTTGTCCATCTCCCGCATGATGGCGCGGACGTTGAAGGGTCGCCATCGGAAGCAGACGCCGAGCTGCTGCTGGACCGACGGGAGGCGCATCAACGATAGGTAGGTGTAGGTGCTACCGATCGAGAACCAGAAGTCGATGTCGCTCATCGTCGCTGACCTCGTGCGGGTCCTAGGGTTCCTCCGCAGTCTCGATGGCTGCCAAGCCCCGCCCGGAGCGTAGCACGGGACCGAGCGAGGCACCTAGTCCGACTGGGCGCCGACCCGGCAGACAAGATGCGTGCCCGGCCGCGACTCGTCTCGTTCTCGGCCGAGGCCTTGCTCCACCCATCAGACTCTGCGCTCGCCGCATGGCGGACTTGCAGTCCGCCCAGCTTATTGGCCGGCGGCGTAGCACATATCTCTCGTTCAGCACGATGGGCAGGAGCCCGTCTCCTTGGAGTGCTGAAGATGCTTATGCGCATGTCGTCCCTCTCCCGCGATATCCTGAATGCCTTGGACCTCGTCTTCCGCGCGAGCCGAGCAGCCGGCGCCATGGAGCGTGGCAGGATGCCGGATGCCCGAGATCTGGACAGGTTGGGCATCGAAGCGGCTTCCTTCGCTGCCATTCACCGCGCCTGACCAAGGAGTACGGTGGGAGCATCGTCTCCCGCGGTGGCCGTCTGGCTCGACCGCCTGTGGTGGTCCTTCCGTCTACGGAGCGGCAATGGCGCAGATCTCTTCAGTGACCTTCTCGAGTAAGGCGTTCCGGCTCAGGTGCCAGTCCTCCACGTGACGCTGCTTGACGATGTGTCGGCCCCGCATGGGCGTGGCAAGTAGCGAACTCTCGTCGTTGAACCTGACAAGACGGTGGACCCTCATGCCGTCCACCGCCACAGTCCCCGCCCGACTGCGGACGGCACAATCCAGCCCGCCAATCCGTCCACAGTATCAGCGAGACCCCGACACAGTCGCCAGAGGCTTGGTGCCCGCCGGTATGGCGGCAGCGTCTTCCTTGCGTCAGGGTCATGCGGAGCCCTGATGGGCTCCCTGTCTTCTAAGGTAGATCGCTTGCCGTCATTGGCCGGCGGGTTCTTCCTCTGTCGTTGGGCCAGTGCCCTCGTCCGCACCTCCGACGGCATCGTCGGCACCTTCCACCACTTCCTCTGCATGGATCGCTTCACGACCGTAGCGGAGCTCGTGGTAGCCCTCATAGATCATCTCGAGCGACACGTAGAGGATCACCAGAAGGCCCACATAGGCGATCCAACGGAAGCGGTGGATGATGCGGGCGATGAAGGTGGAGGCAAGGCCCATCAGCGCAATGGAGAGCACCAGGCCGATGATGAGCACCGAGGGGTGCCCGTGAGCGGCGCCCGCCACGGCGAGCACGTTGTCGAGCGACATGGACACGTCGGCGATGATGATCTGTACCGCTGCCTGGGCAAAGGACTTGCGCGGCACGCCACCCGCGACGCTGCCGTCGGCGTTCAGGTCGCGGCCTTCCAGCGCCTCCTCGGCCGCCTGCTCCTCGGCCGCGTGGCCCGCGCGCAGTTCGCGCCACATCTTCCAGCAGACCCACAGGAGAAGAATGCCGCCCGCAAGCAGGAGCCCGGTGATGGCCAGGAGCGTGGTGGTGATGAGCGCAAAGATGATGCGCAGTACAGTGGCCGCAATGATGCCGACGAGGATGGCGCGATTCCTCTGCTCCTTTGGCAATCCCGCCGCCGCCAAGCCAATGACGATGGCATTGTCGCCCGCCAGCACGAGGTCGATCATGATGACCTGAAGTAGGGCGGAGAGAGCCTCGCCGGTGAAGATTTCCATGAGCTTCCTCTTGAGTGTTCAGCCGTCGCCTTGAACAGGGCCGAAGGTGGGCAGGTACGAGGTTGCGGAGCAGCCTTCCGCGATCAGGCCCGGGTCATGTCCGATTTTGACAAGCAAGAAAAGGCCTGCATCCGTCATCATGAGCTCATTTCCTGAGCATCCGCAGAACGAGCGGCGCGCCGAGGATGATCAAGACGATTCGCGCGATGTGGTGGGGGACGACGAAGCCCAGCTCGGCCCCTGCGACGATCGCGAGGATGGTCATCTCGGCCTGACCGCCCGGAGCGAAGGCCAGGAAGGCCTCCATGGGCGGGGCCAGGCCCAGGAGCACCACCGCCTCGGCGACGGCGCCCGCCAGAATCGCGAGCATCAGCATGAACAGGACGCTGAACCCGACGGTGCGCCTGAGTTCGCGCCAGGTCACGCCGACATAGTGGACGCCGATCCCGATGCCGATCAGGAACTGAGCCGCCTGGAGCGCCTCCCGAGGGGGGCGGGTGTGGATCAGCCCAAGGAGCGACAGGGCCAAGGTCAGGATCAGGGGACCGAGGATGGAGGCCCCAAACAGGCCGAGCCTCTCGCCCAACCGCCAGCCTATTAGGGCGGCGGCGGCCATAAGCGCCATCTCGGGGAGTGGCAGGCCGGCGGCCGCCTCGCCCAGAGGCCGGTCGAGCCGGGTGCCGTAGATCGACGAGAGCAGGATCGGCGCCAGGGTGACGATGACAGCCACTCGGGTGGCATGGATGAGGCTCAGGGTGCGGACGTCCCCACCGGCGTCCTTGCCGAAGAGGACCATGTCGGTGGCGCCTCCCGGCATGGCGGCAAAGAAGGAGGTGACCGGATCGAAGCCGCAGACCCGCCGGAAGAACGGCACGCCGACAAGGCCGATCAGCGCGACGTACAATGGCACGATGGCCAGCGACAGCCCCATCGAAGGCAGCTGCGCCAGCAGCGCGGGCGTGACGGAGGCCCCGATCGCGACGCCGAGTACGGTGCGCGCGAGGTTCGTGGCAACCCCGTGCCCCTGTAGCGGCGCGCCAAGGAGCGCGGCCGCCAAGCAGGCCAGCATCGGCCCGAAGAGGAATGGGAGCGGCAGGCCGGCCGAGAGGGCAACCGCCAGACCGGCGAATGCGACGGCCAGCGTCAGAACGCGGCGAAGCCAGCGGGCACTCAGAGTCACAGACCTCGCCCCAGATGAGAAGGCGCGCTGGGGTTCGAGCGGGACGACCCCAACGCGCAACTCCTCAGTCCTCGTCCTTGCCCATCTTTGCCAGCCCTTTGAACACAAAGGGCAGGAGGAGGGCGATCACGGCGAGCCCGATCAGGATCGCGGAGCTCGGATGTTGAAAGAGCACCATTGGGTCGCCCTGGCTGATCTGAAGCGCCCGGCGGAGCTGGCTGTCGGCAGTCGGGCCGAGGATCAGCCCGACGATGGCCGGGGCGATGGGATAGCCGTACTGCCGCATCAGGAAGCCCATGATCCCGAACCCGATCAGGAGCAGGAGCTCGACCACCGAGGGGTTGGCCGCGATGGTGCCCATCGCCGCGAAAACCAGGATGCCCGCATAGAGCCATGGCAGCGGAATCTCGAGGAGCTTCACCCAAAGGCCCACGAGCGGCAGATTGAGCACCAGGAGCATGACATTGGCGATGAACAGGCTCGCCACCAGCGCCCAGACGAGATCGGCGTGTTGGGCGAAGAGCAGTGGACCGGGCTGGATGTTGTATTGCTGGAACCCGGCCAGCATCACGGCGGCCGTCGCCGATGTCGGCAGGCCGAGCGTGAGGAGCGGGACCAGCGTGCCGGCCGCAGAGGCGTTGTTGGCGGCCTCGGGCCCGGCCACGCCCTCGATGGCGCCGGTGCCGAACTCCTCGGGGCGTCGGGAGAGCTTCTGCTCGATGTTGTAGCTGAGGAAGGTCGGCACCTCCGCCCCTCCTGCCGGAAGCGCCCCGATGGGGAAGCCGATCAGCGTTCCCCGAACCCAGGGCATGAAGGACCGCCTCCAGTCGTCGCGCGTCATCCAAAGGGAGCCTTTCACCGGGATGGGCTTCTCGGGGCTGAACAGGTGCCGTGAAGCGACCGACAGAGTCTCGCCGATGGCGAACAGCCCGACGGCCAGCGTCGTCACCTCCACCCCGTCGAGCAGTTGGGGCACCCCGAAGGTCAGGCGGGCCTGCCCGGTGAGCTGGTCAATCCCGATCAGGCCGAGCCAGAGCCCGAAGGCCAGACTCGTGAGACCTTTCAGGGGCGAGTCCCCGAAGGTGGCCGAGACGGTCACGAAGGCCAGCAGCATCAGGCCGAAGTAGTCCCACGGCCCGAACTTCACCGCGACCTTCACGAGGAGCGGCGACAGGTAGGCGAGGCCGATGGTGGCCACCAGCGCCGCGACGAAGGAGCCGATGGCCGCTGTAGCAAGTGCCGGCCCGCCCCGGCCCGCGCGGGCCATCTTGTTGCCCTCGAGCGCTGTCACGACCGGCGCAGCCTCGCCCGGGGGGGTAAGCAGGATAGCCGGGGTCGAGCCGCCGTACATGCCGCCGTAGTAGATGCCCGCGAACATGATGAGGGAGCCGCCGGGGTCCAGCTTGAAGGTCACCGGCAGGAGCAGCGCGACCGTGAGCGCCGGGCCGATGCCCGGCAGCACCCCCACGGCGGTCCCGATGAACACGCCAAGGGCGGCGAAGACGAGGTTGGATAGCGTCAGGGCCGACTGGAAGCCGTCCGCGAGGAGGTACAGGGTTTCCATGCGCCGCCCTCAGAGGAGCCGCTCGAGCGGCCCTTCGGGCAACGCGAGGGTCAGGAGTCCGTGGAAAAGAAGGTAGACGAGGAGCCCCAGCACCGCCCCGATCACGAGGTCCGCGAGCAAGGCCCGGCGACCGAAGGCCCGCGCCGTGAAGGCGAAGAGGAGGGTCGTCCCCAGGATGAACCCGGCCCCCGCCGCGACCGCCGCGACGAGGCTCGCGAGGGCGAGGCCCACCCATCCCACGGCCTTGTAGTCGACCTCGTCGACCGCCATTCCGCGGCCCCAGAATGCCGCGACGAAATGCCCTAGGGCCAGGCCGCAGAGCATCAGGGCAACGAGATACGAGCCGGCGTCCGCCCCCACTCCGTAGTTGGCCGTGATGCGCATCGTGCTAGCGTCCCAGGCGGTCACTGCGGCAACGGCCAGCAGGAGGAGGCCGATGATCAGGTAAGGCCGGCTGGTCGGCCGGGTGGTGGACATGGACTGGACCTCCTCCCTGGGTGCGGAGCGGACGGCGCCGCTCCGCACGCGTCCTCTCGGATCAGCCTTGCCCGGCCAGGCCAAGGGCCTGGAGGATGCCGCCGACCCGTTCGGTCTCGGTGGCCAGGAAGGCCGCGAACTCATCGGCCGGCAGGTGGTAGTCGGTCCAGCCACGGGCGGTCAGGATCTCCTGCCACTCGGGCGAGGCGACCATCTGCTCGAATGCGGTCGAGAGCCGCGCCTCGTCCTCCTCCGAGATGTCGGGCCCCGCGAAGACGCCACGCCAGTTCACCAGCTCCACGTCAACGCCCTGGTCCTTGAGCGGCTGCGCCTCGATGCCTTCGATGGGCTCGGGATAGGAAATGGCCAGGGCGCGCAGGTCGCCCGACTCGATCTGGGACTGCCATTCGCCGTAGCCCGAGATCCCCGCGCTCACCTGCCCGCCCAGCATGGCGGCAAGGGCCTCGCCGCCGCCTGAGTAGGCGATGTAGTTCACCTGCGCCGGGTCCGCGCCCGCGGCCTCGGTGATGAGGGCGGCCAGCATGTGATCCGCGCCGCCCGCCGAGCCGCCGGCCCAA
>NZ_JCACKG010000141.1:0-7266 GCF_059505265.1 Myxacorys chilensis
CATGAGTTGTACAGGTGTAGCTTATTCGCCTGTCCAGTTTTTTGGTTCCACCTCAATCTTCAACGATTAACCGTCCGACAAGTTCCATCTTCACCTTGTCGAGCGGGTCTTTAGTATTGCCCCAAGTCAAGCTGTACCTTTTACCCTCGTACATCCAACGAGTTAGCCAGCTACCGTGATTCTGACAGGCCGAGATAGGTTTCATGGCTTATTCCAATTTATTCCAAAACCGCTCTCAATCAAGGTCGGGTGAAAGGCTTTTTCTAAGGCTGGAGCGCTATCTAGATGGAGAAGGGTTACAGAAACCCCAGCCTGTATGAGGATGGGGTATTTTGTTGAGTTTTCAATCGCGTTAATTCTCTGGATAGGCCAACAACTCTGCATACCCAGAGAATTGGTGTTGATTAAAGTCGAGTTGGAAAAAATCCAGAAGTGTGGCTCTACCAAGGTAATAGAAGATATGCCGACACCGTAAAGTACACACGATGGTTCTCGATCCGATTCCCTGTCCAAGTTGCATTGATACAGACGTTGTTCAACTAAGTAAAAAAGTTCAACCAGGTAAAAAAGTTCAACCGAGTAAAAAAACAATCGCTATTCAAAAGCAACCGAGTCGAAACACTATTACTCCAGAAAAGCTGACAGATGTAATGTTCCGCGCGGAGCAAACAGCCGCTAAAATCACTCGAAGCAAAACCCTAGAGGTGGGGCGCGTCTTTCTCTTCACCAATTCTGCAGGACCTGCGAATCAACCGATCGAGGCGGCAGTGGTTCTGATTCAGAATCTAGTGGCAGAGCGGTTAAGGTCAGAAGAGTTTACCGTTTTAGAAGTTCCGCGTGGGCTAGAATTGCCAGAGGCGATCGCGTGGATCAATCAGCGGGCGGTTCAAGGAGATGTTGCACTGTCGATTCAGACAGATGCGTTCTTTAATCCCGATGCGCGGGGTGCGAGTGCATTTTACATCGTGGGCAATCGAGAACGACAGCAGCAAGCCCAACGGCTCCTGCAACAACTGGTCAAAGATGTTGCAGGATTGGCGAATCGAGGGGCAAGACCGGATACCGAAACAGCGCTGGGGTATCTAACATTTACACGGCAAGTCAGAATTCCCTCGATCGTTCTAACAGTTGGCTTTAAAACGAGTCCCAGCGATCGCACCCTTATTTTGCGGAATCCTCAAGAAATTGCTCAAGGCATTGTGAACGGATTAGCCGTTTGGAGCCGTGCATTGTCTGCGCCTGCTCGTGTTTATTCGCCAATCAACGTTAGTGTCAATGGATTAGTAAATGATCGACAAGGCATTATCGTTAATCGTAACGCTTATATTCCGGTTAACAGTATTGCTCAATTAAAAGCCAACTTAGCGAAAATTCCGAATGCAAAACGGATTAACTATAGAAACACGACTTATATTCGAGCGATCGATTTACGAGGAGCAGACGTTTTCGTTGGTTGGATGCCAACAACTCGCACGGTGGTTCTACGAACGGCTCCGCGCCTTGCTCTCGACAAAATCGAACAAATTATGGGACGGGGGTATCTGTCGCCAAAGACTCTAAAAGCGCTTCTCAAAAAGGTAAATCCGCAGGTGTTGGAACAGTTTCCTGAGATTGTCGAACTCTATTTGGAGGAAGCCACGATCGAAGGTGTCAATCCGGATGTTGCTTTTGCCCAAGCTTTGCTCGAAACAAACTTCTTTCGCTTTAGCGGCGATATTCAGCCGAGCCAAAATAACTTTGGCGCGTTAAGGTCAGTTGACGGACTTGAAGCGGCCTCTTTTCCCAGTGCCCGCCTTGGAGTACGCGCACATATTCAACAGCTTAAAACCTATGCCAGTCTTGAACCCTTGGCTCAAGAAGTTGTGACTCCACGGTTTCGCTTTGTGATGCGAGGTTCTGCTCCCCGAGTTAGATTACTGAGTGGGCGCTACTCCGCCGATCCAATCTATGGAGAAAGAATTTTGGCGATCGTAAGACAGCTTTACCAGTCAGCAGGTCTACTTTGATTGAATTCGATACGCTACAACAACTCAAACTACTCACGACTGACATGAATGCTCAGATCGTCAAAATCGTGCGACTTCTTTAATCGCACCTAATTTATTTATTTGGGGGGATGAACAACACCTCGAAAAGAGTCATGGTATCGATACAATTCTCTTACGACCAATGAATAAACCCGATCTGCCTCCAGCGCTACGACGGTCAGCGCAGCAAACGGCTTCTCACCCTGCATTCGAGAAGTTAGCGCGACTGGGGTACGCGGCAAAAGGAATCGTGTATTTTGTGGTGGGGTTGCTAGCCGCTCAAGCCGCCTTCGGAGTAGGAGGACAAACCACCGATACGAGTGGGGCACTGCAAGAGATTGTCACTCAACCCTTTGGTAAGTTTTTGCTAAGTCTCGTCGCGATCGGCATTGTCGGCTATGTTCTTTGGCGATTTGTTCAAGCAATTCTTGATCCAGAACGTTCTAGTCAGTCGGCTAGTCAGTCAAATGGAGCAAAGCGGATTGTGAAACGAATTGGATATTTCATTAGCGCGATCACTTATTCTGGTCTAGCAATCACCGCTGTAAAGCTGATTTTAGGCAATGGCGGAACTGGCGGACAAGCTTCTCAAGACTCGACAAAGTTCATCCTGGCACAACCATTTGGACAATGGCTGGTTGGTTTAGCAGGTTTAATTGTGCTGGGTGTTGGGCTGTCTTATTTCTACCAAGCTTATACAGCGAAGTTTCAGCGACATTTTAGGCTGGATCAAATGAGTTCAACAGAGCGCACTTGGGCAAAACGTTTTGGGCAGTTTGGTATTGCCTCGCGTGGCGTTGTGTTTAGCATCATTGGTCTATTTGTGATGCTGGCAGCTTTATATTCAGACGCGACTCAAGTGAAAGGGTTAGGAGAAGCTTTAGCCGTTCTAGCTCGGCAACCCTTTGGGTCTTGGGTGCTAGGAATCGTAGCATTAGGCTTGATTGCTTACAGCATTTATTCACTCATTGAAGCCCGGTATCGCCAGATCATACAGTGATACACGATTTACGAATAGAAATGAAGTTAATAACAGCATCAATATTGTCAACACAAACTGTCTGTAAAACTAACAGAATTCTTAGGTAGAAATATTATTAGCGATTCAGTGAGTAACTTCATCATCGTTATTTCATTCAGAGTTTAGATTGATGTAACGCTTGTAGAACTCGCTCATATTGCGCCTCAACATAGCTGTGACTAATGGGTATGGGTTGTGTACCATTTAGATTGGGGATACAATGCCTTTCCGCCGATCGTTTCAGTTGATCCAAACATTAATCGATTCGCTAATCTAATGACTGTTCTAATGTCCGTCAAGTGATGGAGAAAGCGAATGAGTATCAGTACTAAGGTTAGAGCAAACGGTTAGATCGATTAAATCGATTAATTTGATGGTACTAAAAAGTTTATGTCTAGCTTTTTCAACCGCTTCCACTCTCAATTCACGCAATGGCTGCTGATTGGCGTAATTGTGCCGACCGCAGCCCTCAATCTGTGGTTAATCTTCAAAGTAGTTCAGTATGCTCAACCCCTTGTTTCGATTCTCGTTTCAGCCGTGCTGCTGGCTTTTCTGCTAAATTACCCAATTCAATTTTTACAAGGATGGGGGCTAGGTCGCGGCTATGCGATCGCGAGTGTTATTTTGCTAGCCTTCAGCTTGCTTGTAGGAGCAAGTATTACAATTCTCCCCCAAGCTACAGAAGAACTTGGCGAACTCGTGAGTGCGCTGCCGACTTGGATTCAATCTACGGATCAGAAACTCCAAATAATTCAAGGTTGGGCAACTCAGCATCACATTCCGATCTATTTGAATCAGTGGACAAACCAGTTTGCTGAACAATTACCGAACCGTTTGCAGGCTTTAGGGGACACCGCCTTAAACCTCTTATTTAGTGCATTGGGCGGAGTGTCAAATTTAGCGTTAACTGGAATCTTCGCGGTCTATCTTTTGTTAGACGGTGAGCAGCTTTGGAACGGCATTTTTCAGCGGCTACCCAGTAAAAAGACAGCGCAAATTCAGCGATCGCTACAGCAGCACTTCCAGGATTATTTTACTGGTCAAGCCATCATTGCCGCGTTGATGAGCACATTGCTAACCCTGATTTTCTTAGTCTTGAGAGTGCCATTTCCATTACTGTTGGGGCTATTCATCGGAACTTTATCCGTTATTCCGTTTGGCGTTTTATTTGCAAGCTTAATTAGCGCATTACTGGTTGCAACAGATGATCCAAGTTTTAGTCTGCGTATTCTAGGTGCTGCGATCGTAACGAACCAGGTGATGGATCAACTGATCACACCCCGTTTGATGGGAAACCTTGTTGGGCTGCGTCCTATTTGGGTATTGCTTGCTCTGTTAGTAGGCGCGAAGGTGGGTGGATTAGTGGGATTACTGATTGCGGTGCCGATTGCAAGTTTTTTGAAAGACGCGATCGAGGGATTTCCAGATACCGTCATTTCAACCGAAGACCTTGCCGTGGCAAGCAATCTTGCTCATCCTGAAGCGAACTAGAGCTTTGGCCAATCTGTTTGGCTTCTCATGGGTCGTATGAGAATCTTTTGCCTCAAATACCGTCCTCGACAGTTAAGGTTTGAGTGTTGTAGCCGTCCAAATTGTCCAAACATCGACCAGTAACAGCAGCATCGTCAACCCCAACAAGATGAAATACATCCAGGGCTGAGAGAGCGGTTTGACATCTCGCGTATCAATTCCTGTTTCTTTCTGCACGCGATCGACAAATCGAGAGAATCCAACCATCCGCATTGGTAAAAGATATCCTTCCCCCGATTGGGTCAGCAAGTAGTAGACCAATCCACCCTGTCCGGTCGTGCGAGGTTTCAACGCTTTCACATCTGACCACGCGAGTTGCCAACCTTTACGAAAAAACCGGGGAACCCAGATTGGGTAAGTAACTTGAATGCCGTCAGAATCGACAATCACTCGTTCACTTAAGACGCCAAGGAGAATAAGTGCCCCGATCGCAATTCCAACCCAGAGCCAATTGGCTGGCACAGGTGCATTCGTCACGTCTGCCAAAAATGGGAGCGGCGTGGTCAACACGACATAAAGGCTCAGCAGTGTAATGCGAATTAAGGGAGAAATGCGAAAAACAGTTTGTGTCGATTCTAAAGGCTTACTATTTGAAGGCTTACTAACAGTCATGCGATTTCTGTGAATGAAGAATGGGCACTCATCGGACGGGTTGACCAAGCATTAATCCAAGTCAAAATTTTGTGATTCACTTCCTCCGGGCGCTCATCGTGAGGACAGTGCCCCGCATTGTCAACTTGAACGAGTTCCAGCTTTGAATTGAGCTTGACGCAATAGGCCGCAAGGTTTGGCGGCACAAACCGATCTTTTTGTCCCCAAAACAGCAGCAGTGGCATCTCCAACGTCGGCAGAATAGAGCGGGCTGTGTAATGAGTTGCTTTTGGAGAATTTACCATGGCTCGAAACGCTTTAGAAGCATCGCGATCGTAAGCAGGTATCGACAAAATCTCAATCAGCTCATCGGTGATTCCGCTTGGTGTGGCATAAGCTTGGTTTGCCCACGCTCGAATCACCGCTCGGCTCCGCAGCACTTTGAATAAGGGATTAAAAATCAACGGCAGCGTGACAACCCGTTTGCCAACAGCGGCGATTGGACGCAAACCCACCATAGCCGACTGTACCCATCTCGGCGTATCTAACACCGAGGAATCGGGCAGATTTAACATCACAACGCCCTTCACCATGTCAGGATACGCCGCGGCAGCCGCAAGACACACGAGAGAGCCGATCGAATTGCCAATCAGAACAACGGGTTCGTGGATAAAGGTTTGCCAGAAATCGTGGACTTGCTCGATCCACAGCGTCACATTGTAAGATGCGATCGCTTTTTCAGATGCCCCAAATCCGAGTAGATCTAATGCATACACTGAATGGTGCTGACTAAAGGCAGACATATTGTGTCGCCAATGCCCAATCGACGCCCCAAATCCATGCAGCAGCATCAGGGGTGGAGCAGTGTCCTGAGATTGAGATCGGATATACGTGTATCGCGTTTGCCAACCTCGCCAAACCCAATCGCGCTGATTTCCAATGCGCTGCTGCCAGTGTAGAGCGTCTGTCACAGTTGCCTTCGTTCTTGCTAAAACCTGCTTTTTGATTGTAGACAAAGACAGGAGAAGATAGGGATGAGCCAAGAGGAGATTGGAGAGGATCAGATTTAGCTCCCAAGATAGACATTTCCCCCTGAGGAAACCGTTACCAATAAGGCTAAAGCCCTGTCTCCTCTTAGCCTTAAATCCTATGACATTTAGCTTTTTCGATTTAATTTGGGTATTTTTCCTATTCTCTTCCCTCCAACCCCTATTTCAGCGCCGTCGAACTGAATCGCGTCGTCTAAGCTCACTCAAAGAGATTGAACGCCAGAGAAGTAGCCGCGTTATTCTGCTTGTGCATCGTCAAGAATCGATTAGCCTACTGGGGATTCCCCTGTCGCGCTACATTACGATCGAAGATTCTGAGCAAGTGCTCCGGGCAATTCGCTTCACGCCTCCCGATGTGCCAATTGACTTAATTCTGCACACACCCGGCGGACTGGTGCTGGCGACAGAGCAGATTGCACGGGCATTAATTCGGCATTCGGCAAAAGTGACGGTGTTTGTGCCTCACTATGCGATGAGCGGCGGAACTATGCTGGCATTAGCCGCAGACGAAATTATGATGGATGCCAATGCCGTACTAGGTCCAGTCGATCCGCAGCTAGGCAACTTTCCGGCGGCCAGCATTCTCAAAGTTGTGGAAGAAAAACCGATCAGTGAAATCGACGATCAGACTCTGATCATGGCAGATCTCTCCCGCAAGGCAATCAAACAGGTGCAGAGATTTGTACGGACGCTATTAAACGACTCGGTTCCAAAGCCGAAGGTCGCACCTGAAAAAATCGATGCCATTAAAAAATCGATGCCATTATTGATGCCATCACAACAGGACAGGTGACTCACGACTATCCCATTACGGTTGAGGAAGCAACAGAGATAGGCTTACCGATCACGGTTGGACTGCCAACGCAAATCTACGATTTGATGGAACTCTATCCTCAGCCTCAAGGCGGGCGTCCTTCAGTGCAATACATTCCGATGCCCTACGATGATCGTCGTCCTGTCCTTCCCGTACCAAAAGGCAGACCGTTACCCGAAGAAAGTGTCAGAATTGAAGCTTCAAAAGGTCTAAAAACGAGGCTGCATTGACACG
>NZ_JCACKG010000142.1:0-7244 GCF_059505265.1 Myxacorys chilensis
CTGAACAAGGATACTACTCTTAGCTCCCTGTCCGATTTTTGGGTGTCATTTCATACAGAGCTGCACCCTTCAAGCCAGCTAAAGTGGGAGGGAGCGCAGCAATCGGTTCTGGTAGAAAGTCAATTATTTCTTTAAAGCGGCTACTAGATAGCAGGAGTTCTACCTGTCGAACTTTGACAGTATCCTGATCTTTTTCGGTTTTAACAGGAATTGATTGGTACAGTTCTAAAGCCTTGTCTTCCTCTCCGATTGCTGTACAGGCTGCTGCTAAGTCAAGTAAAACAGAGGTTGATTGGGGATGCTTGACCTTCAATGCCTCTAGCTGAGGAATACGCTTTCCAGGTTCCACCTTCACTAATTGAGCCAGTTGCTCATTAAGAGTAGCATCGGCTACTTGTTCCATAGTCTCTTGCGGCTTGAGCGCCTGGTGCAGTAGCTGCCGTACTCCATCAGCCTGACGAATACGCTCCAATTCAGGTAAAAACTCCTGAGCGATTTGCTGGGCAGAAAGCAGCAAATCTGGCATATTTTCTTGCTGAGCCTCTTGCAGGTAAGCAGAGACAATTTGTTCAACCAGCCTTCCAGAGACAGGTAAGGCTAAAATCTCATCACGCTTAGTTGAACAAAGTTCGATGATTTGAGCGGCTTTAGATGTACGAGTGTAAAGGGTAATCAAAGCACGCAAAGCATTGCCGTCACCAGAACTTGATTGCTGAAGTAATCGTTCTTCCGCTTCTACAATTTGTCCTTGGCTAATTTGTTGCTCTAAACGGCTTGGATTAATGCTTTGTACAGTACTGGTTGGCTGGGGAATATCCTCATTAAGTTGTTTGAGAATGTTGCGAAATTGAATTTGCCAGGATTTGAATGTTTGAACTGCTTTTGCTGATTGTTCGGAGTAGTCAGCTTCTACTTTAGGAGTATTGAGAAGATAGGCTGCTTCAATTGATGACCATGTTTGCCTTAGATTTTCCTCAGTAGCGGTAACGTAGACAAAATGGGTGTACTCTCCATGATGGGAAGGCATCAATTTAGTCGTTTTGAATCGTTCCCGAATTGCCCGGTGCAACTCCTCTGCCTGTAGCTCACTTATGCATTTAAGACGTAGTCCTATTTGGTCAGCACCTCCAAGTTTTGGAACAATCTCATACTGAAATTTCATGACAGTTGCACCGCCTGTTCAAAATGTTGTACACAAAGTTGTCGTAGCTCGGCGATACTCCGTTCATCATGGCAGTAGGTATATAATTCAGCGTTTTGATTAACCCCGCCATCAGTCAGGTTCAAAGAACCATCAAGCCCACCGTAACGACCAACGTAAGCTTTGGTATGTAACGTAGATAGAAGCCGCACTTGAATGCGATCGCTGCGGCTAGCCAACAACTTCAACGCAGGGTGGTACTCTTTATCACTGCCAACGGTAATGTAAATTCTCCCGCCATTTGCTGAGATCTGATGGAGTACGTCAAACAAGTGCAGCGAATCCTGCTTGGTCTCCACAACCTCCTGAAACGAGACATAGTAAGGATTGGCTAGCCGGAAGTTTGTAACCCAAGGCGCAACAATCCAAAATTCATAGTTACCTCCTAACTGAGAGGCAAGCACCTCGTTCAGCAAGAAGTTGTAAATCATTGCCTGACCACTGCGTTGTAGGGTCGATCTCTTTGCCACAGGATAGACCTCACTTGATAGGACGTACAGTAACTTCAATGACGGGCAGCTGATTAACAGTCAGGTCAGTTGGATAAATGGTTTGAATATCAGTGATCATGGGAAAGACCATACCCAAATCTGTGTCGATTCCAGCATCGGTTAGGTAACTGATCGCCGCACAAAGAGAGGGAAGGCGATCGCTAGGGACACGAAGGTAAACTGCCTGATACCCTTTCTCCAGTAAGAGTCGAATCTGCTCAGAGATAGGAGTGGGTGATACTGTTGGGTTACCAGTGCCATCATCCAAGTTCAAGGTCTGGTTAGAGCGGGCTTGAGCTAGCCAGTCGCCGAGTAGGGAACGGTTTAGGAGATTACGACTCAGCCCAGGAGCTTCAATATCGCCGCCCCGATCATCCAGACAACTTGGACAGCTACAGCGGCAGTTTATCAGCATCCGTCGTTCTACGGCTGATTCAAATGCCCGACGTACTTCTGCTGTGAACACTGGCGGCAACTGTCTGAACGAGCAAGTTTAGCTGCTGCAGATGCGGTCTTCGGTTTGACTACCCAGGATAATAAAACCTATGTTAAAAACCTAATTGAACCATTGCAATGGGAGGTGACTCCATCTTGGAATCTCAGCCAGTATCCAGGAAGCTTGACGCTTAGTAATACAAATGGAACGGCTGGAGCACTTAAGCTGGAGGGCAAATCTGCGTTAGAAGGCATCTCAGGTCAGTTTACTCAGTCTAATGGGGATCTCCAATACGTTGCTTCTAACGGCAATGATCATGCTTTCAGCATTACTGCAGGCAGTATGGCAGCTTATTTAAGCAAGGAAGCTGGCAACATTGTCGATCAGCGGGGATTGTCTCGTGCTCCAAGTCAAAAAAATGAAAATAGTTCACTTTTAATTACACCTGTTCAGTTAGAAGATCGTGCTTGTGAACTCACAACAACGCTCAAGGTGCTTGAACTTCAACTGAATGATCAACAGACCTGGCAACTTTGGTTTAAAGATTTACCATTTCAGGATAATACGTTCGATCGCCTCCAAACCCTGTCAGAAGCGGCTGAAGATATCAATGATCCTGAAGCTCACTCGCGGGAATATAATTACCTGAATGGCTATGAATGGCGCTTAACAGGTAAAGATAGTGCCAAAGCAGAATTACCCCTAGCACTTTTTAGCCTTGATTTTTACCCTCTT
Organism: Myxacorys chilensis; assembly: GCF_059505265.1. Classification (NCBI taxonomy): domain Bacteria; kingdom Bacillati; phylum Cyanobacteriota; class Cyanophyceae; order Leptolyngbyales; family Leptolyngbyaceae; genus Myxacorys; species Myxacorys chilensis. The sequence goes on from NZ_JCACKG010000142.1 coordinate 2,864, forward strand.
GTTTTAGTTAAAGGGGTTAAAGCGGCTGGATACATTTCAAGCATTGAATTGGTCGGTCGATTACAACTCCCTTTGCAAAATAGCCAGGAGTTAGAAAATCTTAGCAACGCAGTTCGTTTAGTCTTTGAACGTAACGAAGGGTTAAACCTTAAATTGACAAGTGTTTCAATTGAGCCACCTTTTAAGCCTGACGAAGGTGCAATGGAACCATACGGCGAATGGTTCTTCACAGATCGTGCGTCGAAAACCCTAGCTGCAGGTGATGCAACTGATAGCAAGCCAAGTGGTTCACCTCGATTGGAATGGAGAGCGATCGCGCTCAATGAGCAAGACCAAGTAATTGAACTACAAAACTTCAAACTTAAGTTTCAATGTTTTGGGGCAAATGGATGGTTGACAACGGAGAATAAACTAAGCTTTTCTGTTCGCCAATCAGCTATCAACCTGAAATTGACATTTCTAAACTCTGACCCGTTAGCACCAACTAATGCTCAGAACACAATTCGTTTAATCAACGCTACAGTTACCTTAACTTCCAAAGTCACAGATAATCAGTTCTACTTCGTTCCATCTGTAGATTCGCGGTTTGATATCAAGGTTGGCGATCTCCAACCTTCATCAGATGCCCCAAGTCGTCGATCAGCGTTTTATGCAAACTTGAAATATGCTCTAATTCATCAAGCTAATCATACCTGGGAAACCGGTTATCTATTTGTCGATGAGCTTGCAATTTTGATTTCCGATCAGTCCCTTATTTCTACTAATAACTCTCTTCAATTTAACTGGGAAAGTTGTGCTGGTCAGGAGGATACCCAGAATAATAAATACTATTTACTGCCTGGAATAGAAATTGCACCTGAAAAAATATCAGGCTTTGTTACTCTAACTTTTACAGCCGAATCAGGGATAAATGGCATTCCTCATATAGAAATTCAAAGCGCTGCTATTGAGGCGATTTTGTACGCACGCTGGGGAAACTTCTTGCCAGCAACTGAAGGCGATCGCGAACACGATCGCTGGCGTCAAATTTTTGCTTCCTCGTCTGGAGATTTAGTGATTGGTTATACAGGAGAACTCAAGAACAAAGCAGCAGGACCAAAAGAATGGCAAGAATGTCTACTCTTAAATGGCGTCGTGGAGATGACCAATCTCATTTCCTGGCCAAGTGGAATGAAAGTTGAAGGGACAAAACTTTCATTACCGCCTGCTCACTTATATGAACGCGTATCTACTGGGTTACAAGTTCTTTATACCTTTCAGGAAGGTACAGGAAACATCGTAAGGGATATCTCTGGTATCGATCCAGTTCTAAACCTGACAATTCTAAGTTCATCACAGCCACGCTGGCAGCTAGATTCATTAAATGTCGCAGCAGGGACTATGCTTCGATCAGACGTTCCTGCCCAGAAGATTATTGAAGCCTGCAAAACCACGAATGAGATCACGATTGAGCTTTGGATTAAGCCTGATAAAGATAGTATTACAAGCGGGGCAGAAGTAAAAAACATACTGAATCTGGCAGTTGAAGATCAAGCTACAGATAGTTTCACATCACTTAACTTTGCAGTTACTCAAGGGGTTCCGAGCTTTGCGCTTAATCAATGGAGTATTCGTCTACGTCGAACGTCCTCAAGAAACCCTATTAATCCCGATCGAGCTTGGGTCTGGGGCTGGCCTGCCTACATAACAGATCCAAATAAACCAGCTATAGAACCTAAATTAACTCACTTGGTTTTCACTCGGGCTGCTGACGGTAAGACTAATCTATACATCAACAATGTACTCTATGAGCCGAATCGCAGCGAAAGCAAGAACTATCCTGGCGAGTTCAAGGATTGGGATAATTCTTTCAAGTTATTTTTGGCAAACATGGGCGAAGATCAACCCTATCAGTGGCTAGGAGAGTATCATCTGGTAGCTATCTACGATCGCGCATTAATCTCCAAGGAAGTATCTCAGAACTTTCAGGCTGGTTCCTCAGTTCAATCAACTTCTGTATCTCAAGACCCACCTCTGTATGATCATCTTCGTCACACGCTCAAGATTTTATATAACCAGCACCGTATTCCCTCAGATTGCTTAGTCGCTGGAATGAACAGTCCAATTCTTTTCAACTTAGAGAAGGTTTGGAAACACTTAATAATCGCAGAACATCAGTTAAGTGATGTTCGTTCAAGTGATGATTTGAAAACGATAACTGCTTCTAAAGACTACCAATGGACAACTGTGCAGCAAGTCAGTTGGTTTTCACCCAAAGAATTCAGCACCTTGCTTAATCAAGAAATCGAAATCATTAGTCCAGCGGCAGAGCTAGACCTAAATAATGGTTATCTGCGCTCGGGGTTGCGACCTCTTTTCAATGAAAAATTACAACTGCTGCTTAATGACAGAACAGATTCAACTTCGGCAAATCGTATCATTCTTGTCGAAGCCAGTATGCCTTTGTGGATTCGACAATTTCCCCTAGATCGCCTAAGCGATCTAATTGCCCTGCAGTACTTGCCGAATGGGATACAGCAAGCTGCCCTCAGTCGCTTGCCGGATTATTCGTCTTCCGATCCTACTGATCCGAAGTGGTTGCTTCTGGTCATGCCGTTCCTAGGACGACTGCAAGTTGAGTCTGAAGATAAGTTAGAGCTTGGAAGTATAGATCAGCAAACGCTGGAAAACATCAATCCACTTCAAGTTGATCCTATCTTGCACTTGTATTATTGGCGCAAGTTCCGAGAAGAAGGAGAAATTCCCCGTATTACTCTTGCTCTCACACATTGGGCAGATCGAACTCAAATGTCTGTTGATGTGTCTGGACTCGACACAATCTCAGGTCGTCTATGGGCACGCCTCAGCCCTCTTTCGTTAGAGGAAAGTTGGTTCCGTGTTCAGAACCCTCCTCTCGATCGACAATCATCTTCTTTCCAGAGTATTCTGGCTTCTTTGCCTGAGACTGCTGCACGTCTCAGCCGCGAGGTTGCCCTGGCTAAGCTGTTTAGCCCTGAGCGGGACTTTTACCCTCCTCAGGTAGTCCTGCCATTTGAGTTCACATCGAGCCCAAGTCAGGAGTCTGAGCAGTTGCTCCTCTTACAGGGAGTGATAGCAAATGACGATCCAAATTCAATCCCTTATGGGTGGTTATTGACAGGTATTCTGCTGATTCAGTGGTTGAATACTGCTCAAACAGATTCCGATGCTCCCGAACAACATTATGTTGCAGCAACCGCTTTACCTACCCGTCTTAAACGTGGGGATGATCAACCGAATCCAATCCCACAGAGTCTAGCTGTTAGTCCCTATTCAAGTCTACAATTTCAATCTCTAAACCAAACGGATATAGACCAAGGCAAATTGCGATTGATTGTAGCAGAGTTACTCTGTCTTGGTACAGACGAGCAACTATTACGACCAGTTTCTAGTTATACCTGGGAATCAGAGAAATTTAGTGTTGACAGCAAGGAAGTCTCCGGTACCGATAATCTCGATAAAGGGAAAATCCAAGCAGTCTGTAAGCGAAACCAAATTATCCTTTCAGATCAAGTTCAGATTACTCGTGATGCAGAAGAATGGTTAATTACTGATGTTCAGACAAAGTTCACGTGCCGAGTGCGCAAGCAAGGCGATCAACTCACTTTCTATCAAGATCGAGAAACCATTGTTCAACTTGCTAACGCTTGGGCTGAACAAAGCCATCAACTGCTTTATCAGCAATCTCCAATTGCTGTCTTGCGCTTTCGGGAAATTTATAAGGGAGACTCTAGCAATGAAAGAGCAATTCCGCTGATTGTGCAACATAGCTTTGCTCCCGTAAACATTCAAGATCCAATTCTCAGTAGCAAGAAAGGTTTTGCTTTAAGGTCTCCCTTGCGTCAACTTCGATTTCGTGAAGCTCAATTCAACCCAAATCCAATTCCCAATCTTGCAGTGATTAAGCCATTTGAAGTAGCTCCACCTCAGACTACTGGAGTTCAGCCTATCTTCCTGAATGCGCTCTTATCAAGTTTGCAGGGAGACTGGGGGTTGAGTGCTTTGCGCCTGAGCGTTCACTATACTCAAGGACAAGCAGCGATCGCTGGCTCTCTCGCTAACGGTTCAGGCTCTACCCTTTGGTGGCAAGGATTTCAACATTTGGTGCAATTCCGCTCAGCAAAAACTGCTGGCATAACGAATGCGGTTGCTGGACTACCACTCCTCTTTCGCGCACCAACTATCAGAGGATTTCTACCCGTGTCTTCAGACTTGCCGTTGCCAACTCAACGCGATCTTGAATCCACACCAGAAGCGAATAATTCTCTAGGTGATTGGCAATCAGTTCTTCCTGGCTCAATTCAATATCTACTAGGTTGTGTTGACATTTCAGCGAAGTTCAATCAGCAAGGCAGTGAAATAA
>NZ_JCACKG010000143.1:0-7159 GCF_059505265.1 Myxacorys chilensis
AACCGGTACACGCTGCTGAACCGGTCGGCCGACGCGATGTTCGACGAGGCCCATGCGAAGGGGATCGCCATCCTCAACGCGGCCCCCTACGCCAGCGGCGTGCTGGCGAAGGGCAGCGCCGTGATGCCCCGCATCGCCTATCAGGAGGCCAGCGGCGAGCAGTTGGAGCCCGTCCGCCGGATCGAGGCGGCCTGCGCGCGCCACGGTGTCCCGGTGGGTGCTGCGGCGCTCCAGTTCTCCCTGCGCGACCCGCGGGTCACCTCCACCATCGTGGGCGTGACGAAGCCCGAGCGGGTGGCGGAGACGCTCGACTGGGCGGCCATGGAGATCCCGGAGGAGCTGTGGCGCGAGCTGGCCGCGGTGCCGGCCTCGGACGAGGACCCGGAGGCCAACCGGGACTACAGGCTGGGCTAGGGGGCCGAGGCCGGCGGGAGGGCGCCCGCGGCCGGTCAGGTGATCGCGTTGCGGAACTGCGCCCAGCTGTTCGCTACCCGGGTGAAGACCGGCAGGTCGTCGGTCTTGAGCGCGTGGATGGTCTTGTCCTCCTTGCCCTTCATGTCGTCGTAGGCGGCGTCGAGGACCTCGCGCGACCGCTCGCCGAAGCCGGTGTTCGACATCAGCTTCTCGGCGGCCTTGGCGCGGCCGTACTTCCCGTGGGCCCGGAGGACGTCGCGTACATGAGCGCGCCGAAGACCGGGCTCGCCCCGCCGCCTACCGTCTGGGGCGTCGTGGCAAGGTCGATGGCCCGCGCCTGGAGCCCGGCGAGGCCGGCTGCGTCGTCGACCGTGGAGGTGGAGCCGGACACCGTCTCCGTGGCGTCGAGCCCGCTGTCCGCCCCCGTCTTGAAGAGGGAGGTGTCGAAGCGCGAGACGATGTGGCCGATCTCGGTCTTCACCGGCTTCAGCGTCAGGTCGAGAAGCTCGGCCTTGGTGTCCACGACGGACTCGATGGCGTGGAGCGTGCCGGTCTTGAGCGGGACGAGCTTGCCCGAGGAGCGGACCTTGACCATGTAGCGGGTCCAGTACTTGTCCTGGTTGACCCAGGCCTTCACCGACTTCTCCACGAGCCGGAAGTGCTCCGCGTTGGCTTGGGCGGTGATCGGATACAGGTTGTAGTCCTTCCCCAAGCCACCGAGGTCGTAGTTGAGCAGGTGGCCTCGGATTTAGCGGTCGGTGGTCGCCGGGTAGAGCGCCGGATCGGTTGGGGAGCATCCTCATGTGCGCGTCCTGTCCGCCGGCCTCGCTGCCGAGCGGGTGGTCGGGGCCCAGGGGATCGGCGGTCATGTTGATCCCTACGGGCCCAGCTCGGGCCCGACGTCCCGCACCCATTCGCCGAGCTCCCAGGTCTCCTTCCAGATCGTGACCCAGAAGGCCTCGACCTCGGCCCAGGCGTTGAGGCCGATCTTGAGCTTGGCCCCGGCGGCGAGGGCCGCCACCCCTTCGATGCCCCAGTCGCCGTCGGCGTAGCTGAGCTCGGGCGCCACCGAGATGGCGCCGTAGAGGCCGGCCGTCGCCACGCCTTCGATCCCGCCGGTGAGTTCCTCGATCACGACGTCGAGGCCGAGGCCCGCGCCGAAGGCCACGTAGGCCTCGAGATAGGCGGGGATGAACATCTCGCCCGTGATCGAGAAGGTCGGGTCGGCGGCCTCGCTGCCGATGGTGTAGGAGCCTTCCACCACGATGTTGCGGAACACGCCCGCGCCGATGCCGCCGCACAGCCCGGCGCGCACCCGGATCACCGCAACGAGGATCGCCCAGAGCGGGATGTTCTGGGAGTACTTGAACAGCTCCTTGTCGAAGGTCTTCTCGGGGAAGAGTTCCAAGGGCTCCGTGACGGTGATCCGACCCGAGACGTCCACGCCCCCTTCGGGCAGGATCGCCGCGGTGAGCATCCCCTGCAGGCGCGGGGCGATCTGCGCCTCGACCTCGCCCGAGCCGCCGACCTGGAGGGCGCCCTCCTCGGTCTGGGCGACGGTGATGCGGACGCGGCCCGACAGCTTGCCGTCGTCGGCGGCGTAGGCGAGCTCCGTGTCGCCCGACCACAGGCCCTGGCTGTAGCGGACCGCGACGTTGCCGCTGACGCCGGGGAGGAGGGAGGGGTCGACGGGGACCTGCGCCTCGCTCGAGAGGTCACCCTCCACGTAGGAGACCTGGACCTGCGCGCCCTGCAGCCCGGGCACGGCGAGGGTCATCGTGGCCGAAAGCGCGAGTTCCCGGCCTCGGAGTAGCTGGCGGTGAGCTGGCCGTTCCCGGCGGGGCCGAGCGCCACCGCCACGGTGCCGTCGGAGGCCACGCGTCCCGACTCGGCGAGGGTGGCGGTGATCCGGTCGGACTTGATCGGCAGGGCGTCGGGAAAGGCCTTGGCATCGAGCGTCAGCGAGCCCGAGACGACACCGTCGACCCCGAGACGGCGCCGTGGGCGTAGGTCACGGTCAGCGTGCCGGCGGTGAGCGAGAGGGCCGGGATGGGGGAGGTGGCCTCGGTCATCGCGGCGGTCAGGGTGCCGCCGAGGTTGCCGCCCTCGTCAGGGCGAGGTCGAGGCGGGCCTCGCTCAGGAAAGGGGGCGTGACGCTGAGGCAGCCGTTTCCCGTCACCCGGCCGGCCTCGTCGAAGGCGAGGTGCAACTTCCCCGACCCGAGCTTCGCATAGGCGAGCGTGGCGTCCACCTTGCCGGAGACCGCCCGTTCTGGAGCGCGAGCTCGCTGCCACCGGTGACAGTCAGGCTGCGCAGGCCGCGCGGCGTGAGGTTGGCGGCGGCGACGGTGGCCGATCCGCCCAGGACCCCATCCTCGGACATCGACGGGGACAGGCGCGGGTTCCCGAGCGCGGGGACCTGGAGGGTCCTGGCGAGGCGGGCGATCGAGAAGCTCGGCTTCCCCTCGCGGTTGACGTGGATCTTGAGGTCCGCCGCCTCGACAGGGGGATCGCGAGGCTCGCGTCCACCTCGAGGCGGCTGTGCCGCGCGGACCACTTCGCGCGGGTGAGGCGAAGGCCGGGCACCGGCTGCGGCAGGGCGGAGAGGTCCGCCCCCTCGGCCGAGCCGAGGTCGGCCGCGCTCAGGCGCATCCCCGCCCTGAGCCGCGCCATGAAGCCGCCGTCGGCCAGGAGCCCGAAGGTGGCGTTGCCGAGCTCGGGCGAGGGGGCCTGCTCGGCCGGGGCGCGCTCCGGGGTCGCCGGGACGGGCGGCGCCGGGGTCGCGGTGGGGGCGGCGGGCGTCGCCATCAGGGGCCAAGGCGGCGACGGTCCGGCCCAGCAGCGCCGCTCGGACCGCCGCCTCCTTGGCCGGGTCTGGCGCGCGGGCCGCGGCCTTGGCGACGGCCTGATCCCGGGCCTGCCTTGCCGGATCGGGGCGCTCCTCCTCGGGCTTCGACATGGGCCGGGGCGCGTCCCGTTCCCGACGGGTCCGTCCGTCCTTCGGGGCCGGAGCGGCCGGCGCCTGCCGGACGGCCTCGCGCAGGTGGCGGGCCTCGGCCTCGGCCTCGCGCGCCAGGGCGGCGTTGCCGGCGACCCGCTGCAGCCGTTCGGAGGGCGATTCCACGGGCAAGGGGCGCCTCTCCCGCTCGCGCCAGCCCTCCGCGAGCCGCTTGTCCTCGCGGGCGGGTGCGAGGCCTTCGGGCTGCCGCGCCTCCTCCCAGAACAGGTCGGTGGCGAAGTCGCTCATCCCGGGAGGTCCCGCAGGTGGTGGTAACGGGAGCCGAAAAACTGCTTGCGCAACGGGCGGCCGAGCTTCCGGAGTTCCTGTGCCAGGACGCGGAACACCTCACCCATACGGATGCAGCCGCTGTCGCGGGCGGCGTGCGCGGCGGCGAGGATCACGTTCCGGATCTCGCCCCCGGTCAGGTCGAAGGTTCGGCGAGGAAGGGCAGGTCGAGGTCGGGCGCGACGGGGGCGCCGGCGGCGTGGAGCCGTTCCCAGAGCCGGAGGCGGTCCGCGCGGCCGGGGGCAGGGAAGTCCACCACCATGTCGATCCGGCGCAGGAACGCCGGGTCGATGTTGTCCTGCAGGTTGGTGGCCAGGATCACCGGGCCGCTCTGCGACTCGATCCGCTGGAGGAGGTAGGAGGTCTCCACGTTGGCGTAGCGGTCGTGGGCGTCGCTGACCTCGGCGCGCTTGCCGAAGAGCGCATTGGCCTCGTCGAAGAACAGCACCACATCGGTGGCGTCGGCGGCGGTGAACAGGCGGTCGAGGTTCTTTTCGGTCTCGCCGATGTATTTGGAGATGAGCCCGGCCAGATCGACGCGGTAGAGCGGCGTGCCCATGGCGTTGGCCACGACCGAAGCCGCCATGGTCTTGCCGGTGCCGGGCGGTCCGCGGAACAGGGCGACGCTGCCGGGCCGGCGGTTGAAGACCGCGCCCATCCCCCAGTCCCGCAGGATGGGGGGGCTTGGCGGTGCCAGGATACGAAGCTGCGGAGCTGGTCGAGCGCTTGGGGGGCGAGCACGAGGTCCTCGAAGCCGAAGGCCCTGTCCACCGGCTCGGCCACGCCGCCCATGCCGCGGGCGGCCCGGGCGCGGAGCGCGGGGCCGAGCCCCTCGGGCGCCCCTTCGTAGCGGTCGGCGAGCCGCAGGCGGTCGAGGAACGGCACGCGGTCCCGCCCGGCGAGGACGGGCGCCCCTTCGAAGAGCCGGGCTGCCTCCGGGGCGGAAAGGGGGGCGGCCTCCGTCTCGGGGACGTCGAGGCCGGCCTCGGCCCAGAGCCCCCGGCGCGGGGCGTCGAGCACGCAGGGCGCATCGACCAGCCGGGCGATGCGGAGCCGCAGCGCGAGGGGCGCCGTCCCGAAGCCGGCGAGGTAGGGCAGCCGACCCGAAAGCTGCGCCTGCCGCAGCAGGGTCCGGAGCATCTCGCCCAGCGCGGCCTCGTCGAGATGGGCGACGCGCGCGGCCTCGATCCTGAGGAGCGGGGTGTCGCCGGCGGCCCGCAGCGCCGCCCCGCCGCAGTTGCGCCCGACGAGGACGAGGAGGCCCGCCTCGCCCGGTCCCGGGTCGAGGCCCCGCAATTCGTCCACGGGCGCGCCCTGCAGCGGATCGGCCCCGCCCCCGAGGAGGAGGTCGATCAGGTCGTCGGGGGCGGTGAGCGCGGCGTCGCTCAAGGCGCCGGCCTCGGTCACGCGCAGGAGCCCGCGGTGGCGCAGCGGCGCCTCGGGCGAGAGGCAGTGGCGCAAGGAGAGGAGGTCGAGGCCATGCCCGTCGAGGAGGCGCCGCGCCAGGGGCAGGGTCAGGTGCCGGCGCCCCATGTCGTCGTTGACGAAGCCGTAGACGCGGCCGAAGCGGGGATCGAGCGCCGGGGCGGCGGCCTGAAGGAGGAGGTCGAGCTCGGGCGCCGTCAGCCGGAAGGCGCGCGCGAGGCGGTTCCAGATCAGCTCGGGGTCGCCCGACCGGATGCGGCGCAACTCGGCCTCGATCCGGTCGATTTCCGCCAGGGACTCGAGCCCGGCCTCAAGGCCGATCCGCCCCGACAGCTCGTCGAGCATGGCCTGAGCGACGCCCTCGGTCGGGAACAGGCCCAGGAAGGCCTCCTGCCGCGCGTCGCTGCGCAGCGCCCGCATGAGCGCGACCTCGTGCTTGAGCCGCAGCGCCAGTACGGCCAGCGCCTGTTCGAGGAAGGCGGCGGCGTCGATGGCCGGGAGGGCGGATTTGGGAGGGGCGGTCCCGCCCATGGCTCAGCCCTCCTCGACCTGGAGGCGCAGGCGCGGCCCGTCGAGCCAGGGGAGCTCCCCGGTCCAGCCATGAAGCCCGCAGAGCCGCAGCACGACGCCGAGCGGCAGCGGATCGAGCGCGAGGGTCCAGAGCCTGCCTTCGGCGTGGAGGCGCCCGAGCCGGGCCAGGAACTGGCGTCGGAGATAGGGGAGGGAGCTGCCCTCGAACCCGGTGAGGCGGGCGGCGAAGGCATGGGCGAGACAGGCCCCCCAGGCGGCCGCGCCCTCGCCCAGGGCCCGGCCGTCCCGGTGCGGTTCCGGAATGCAGGCGCGCAGGCGGTCGGGGACCGGTGGAAAGAGCGGCGGCCCGTCGCGGGGATCGAAGGGCACGAGGGCGCCCAGGAGCGGGTCCTGCCGCGCTGTTGATTCCCTGTCGGGGCCGAGCGCTGCCGCCAGCACCCAGTGGATCGCGGCGGGCGGCAGTGCCTCGGCCACGCCCTGCGCGAGGGCCGCCGGGATCAGGAGCGCCAGCCCCGCGACGCGGGAGGCGAGCGGCACAAGGGCAGTGGGTGCGCGGCCGGCGCGGGCGGGCGTTGTCCGGCGCGGCCGGGATCGGTCGAGCGCCCGCGCCAGGCGGGCGGCGACCTCGCGGGGGCGCGGCGCGGCGGCGAGCAGGGGCTCGACAGCCTCCAGGGCCAGGGATCGCGCGGGCTCCGACAGGCGAGCGCGCGCTTCAGGAGCGAGATGGGCGGCCAAGGCCTCTGGTCCGCGCTGCGGTGGGGACGTGGCACGGACGGCGACCAGGGCCACAGGGAGGCAGGCGAGGGTGACGGTACGGCAGACCGCCTCCGGGATTGTCCCGGGCTGCGCGGCAGGGGGGCCGAGGGCCAGCGCCTCGCGGGCCGGATGCGGTTGGGGGTCTGCTTGGCAGGCCTCGATCAGGCGGGCGAGGAGGTCCTCCGCCTCCGGAGGCCATCCGGGCTCCGGAGCGAGGACCAGACGCCCCAGCAGACGCGCGGCTGAGACCTCGGACAGCCGCGCCGCGACGGAGGCCGCGCCGCCCGGTCCGCCCCGGCCGGCACCCGTTCGAGCACCGCCCGGGCGATCTCGTGCGACAGGGTGTCCGTCCGAGGCAGCGGCACCGCGGCGAGTGTTTCCTCTGGCGCGAGGGCCTCGTCGTGAAAGCCGAGGAGGCGCTCGAGGCCGAGACGGGTCTCTCGGTCACCTGGGCCGACGGGTCCGAGGCGCCTGCGACGCTGATCGGGCGCGATCCCTCGACCGATGTGGCCCTCCTGCGGGTCGAGGGCGCGACGCCGCCCCCGACCTCCCTCGGCGGCAGTCCGGCGGCGGTCGGGGAACTGGCCCCCCGCTCGGTCGTGGTCCGGAGGGGCCGCTCGCCGCGCTCGGGATCGTCGGCGCGCTGGGCCCGGCTTGGCGGTCGCTGCGCGGCGGGCGGATCGACGCGCTGATCTGGCTCGATCTCCGCCTTCCGGCGCCGCGCAGGGCGGCTTCGTCGCGGACGCAG
>NZ_JCACKG010000144.1:0-7056 GCF_059505265.1 Myxacorys chilensis
TGCTTAACCGAAAGGATTCAGGAAGCATTCCTTTTCGTTGTTAATACAGCCTTGTTTTTAAACTTTTTGAAGCTTCAATTCTGACACTTTCAGCAGCAGTGGCAATGACTATGTGATTGCTGTAAAAAGAATCAACAACTGTATCAGTTCATTCAGACCCACTTTGAGCATCACAGCCCAGACAGCGTGGATGAGCAAATTGAGCACATCAGAAACCGCCTCACTCAACGCACCGTTAACGTTTTAGAAACAGTCACAGAACTAGATGCAGTTTGGGCTGGAGTTCAGCGCCTGATTCGGGTAGAGCGCACCAGAGTTCGCGGCGTCGAACCAGGGCGCGAAACGATGTTCTACATCAGTTCACGAGCCAACAATGCCGCTGAGTTTGGTCGCCGAATCCGAGAGCATTGGCAGATTGAAAACCGCTTGCACTGGTCAAAAGATGTCGTCTTTGCCGAGGATACTGCTCCCTTGTGTGACGGCAATGCCCCCGTCAATTTCGCCATCCTCCGCACAATCGTCATCAACTTATTTCGACTGCAGGGCTTTGCTTCAATGACTAAAGCCATTCGCCATCTGGCTCATGATATCCCTCGCCTCTTTTCCTTCCTCCGATGAATCAGCCCTGCGACCTTGAGGTAAGCCGTACTTGGTGTAAAACTGATTTTGGAACAGTTGATAGGGGTCATATTTGCGCTTGAGTTGAAAGAACTCACGTCCTTGTGGATAAGCGCGCTCGAATTGCTCAGGAGTCGCATGAAGCCGATAGGGTAAGTAGTATCGTCCCCCAACTGCAAGCGCCGCCTCGATTAGTTCCTCAGTCAGTGCTTGCATTTTGGCATCTTCACCCCCAGTGCGAGATTGGTGGAACAGCATCACTAAGCCAAACATTTCTTGATCGGCATACCGCAGAAAGCTATCGGAATCAGGATGTACATTCCGAATCGTGACATTCAGCAAATCAGCTTGGTGTGCCGGAATAGTTTGGCGGCATTTCTCCAAAAATTGCTCCAAGGACTCTGGTGGAATGAAATACTCGTGTAGAATCTCTGTCTTTGCCTGCTGATGATTCTCGAACAGTGTAGACGGACGATTCAAAATTTGATTACGAGAGACTTCCGTTCCCGCTTCTCCACCGCTCATCTTCTCTAATTGCCAGCGCAGCGATTTCCCGTAGTCACTGCCAACACTGCCGCGAAACACAGTGCGAGAAAGTCCCGGCTCTGAGGAAGTTGCGAGGGACGATGGCGGTGCAGCAAGAGCCGAATCGTAAACCGTCAAAATTGCTTCTTGTAAAAAACGTTCTGGTGCGATCGACAACCTCCCATACGCCATCCCTGTTTTAGAGGAAACCTGACTGCGATACGTCTTAATGTAATCGCGGCTTGGAATGACCGTGCGTTGTGCTACGTAGAGTTGATTTGGCACGGCTTTGAGATTGACTTCTAGAACAATGCCGAAGAGTCCGTATCCGCCTAAGACGAGGGAAAAGAGTTCTGCATTCTCTTGCCTAGAACAATGGACGACTGTTCCATCTGCCAGCATTAACCCAAAGCTTTCAATCGTGCTGGCAAACGGGGAATGATCGTGCTGCCATCCATGCGCGTTTGCGCTCATTGTGCCGCCGATCGAAAAATCATTGTTCGACTGCATCACGGCCACAGAGAAGCCGTGTTGATTCAGGTAAGGAATCACCGCCGACCAAGTTGCACCAGACTGCACGGTGAGAATTCTTGTCGTTGAATTCAATCGCATGTGATTGAATTGGGTCATATCTAGCGCGATGCCGTTGGGAAAAATAGTCTGACCGCCCATCGTATGGCGCGAACCGGAAGTCATCACCTTCTTGCCTTGTGATTTTGCCTCTTTCAGCATCTGTCTCAGTTGCAATTTTGCGATCGCTAAATCACTTGAAATCTTGACCGTCTTCATGCGCGTTTGATTCAGGCGACTGGCATCATCGACAAAATCCGAGGGTAAGGGAATTCTTTCATCCCGATCGCTTCGGGCAGTTTGCACCAGATGGAACAAGGGTCGAGCCACAAAAGTCAATGTCGTTGCAGTGGCAGCGAGCAGGATGAATAAGACAGCCTTGACGTAAGTGCGAACTGAGCGGTGCAGAAGTGGAGAGGGCATGAGTATGAATCAGGAGTGGCTTAATTGATTGATACTCGTGCCCTCCCATGCTGAGTGCGAAGATTGTGGCGCTTCTTTTGCTGCCCACTCGCAAGGGAGCTAATCTCGTGCTGGATCGAATGGATGTTTAGGCGCAGTTGAGTGGTTAAATTCTCGCAGTTGCGTCATGCAGGGGCTCAAAGGGATGGTACATCCTGTAATCTATCAGTTTCACCCTTAACCGAGAAGTATTGGGTTTAGTCGTCTGAAAACGGCTGTAATTCTTCTCCTCTAGTTCTCCCCGATTATTCTCTATCTTGAACGATATCAAGCGAACAGCTTAAGGAGAACTCTAATGACAATGATGAACGAAGTGGTATCTATATCCGCAGATCCGACGCTAAGACGAGGTGCAACCGGGAACAGCGTTAAGGCACTACAAACCTCACTTAACTATCGAGGGGCAGGACTGACGGTCGATGGAAGCTTTGGTGCGAACACAGAAGCCCAGGTGATCGAGTTTCAACAAGCTGTTGAACTTGCAGCAGATGGGATTGTCGGTCCTAAAACCTGGAGTGCACTTCGCTCTGGAATGGTCGTTGCCCGCATCCCCGGCAGTGCAATTAATCTTCGGGAAACGCCCGAACTCACGGCTACCGTGATTCAAACCCTTCGATCCGAAGAGACCGTCAGGATTTTAGGACGCTCCCCGATCCTGGAGGAAGACTATCGCTGGTTTCACATTGAGGCCAAACAGAAAACGGGTTGGGTGCGTGAAGATTTAGTACGCTTGTACAGTCCTTTTACAATTCCGCTTCCAGTGACGAATGGCGTGACGATTCAAATTCGCCCGCGCCCTTGGCTCATGGAAATCGATGCCAAAATTGAAGCGGGAATTCGCAGTGCATTGAACGTGGGATTTCGCGATCGTATCCGCTATATGTTCCAATCCCTCGACCTCGATGGCACAGGTTCCAGGGGAATAATGTTGGTTTACCTCATGGGCAGCCAAGTTTGTGGAACTGGAGGTTGTACGATGCTCGTGATGCAAGCAGCGGAAACCGGATATCGCGTCATCTCTCGAATTCCAGCGGTGCAACAACCTGTCATTATTAGCAATCAAAGAACGAACGGCTATCCTGATCTGATTGTTTACACGGCTGGCGGTGGACTCGCACCTGCTTATCGTCGCCTGCGGTTCAATGGTTCTAGCTATCCTACTAACCTCACCGGAGAGCCTACTTTGCCCACTGGAACAACTGTAACGGGGGGCGTGGCACTGGCAAGCCGAATTACCCCAGACTTAGCTGCGCCGTTAGTGGCAGTATGATCGATTAGATCGCATGAATGAGGTGAACAATGTCTAGAAGTTTGCTGGTCGTAAACTATCCGACCCTTTCGGCGGACGAGCTAGAGAAAATTTAGTCGTGTAGACAGCATGATCTCTTGTATTAACGACGTTGTTGCACCTCATTTCACCTTATTTCCCGTCCTTAATCGTGATGAAGGATCTTTCTACAAAACCATTGTGGATCACTTAAATGCAACAGACGTTGCACTTTGCCGCAAAGTGCAACGTCTGGATGTGATTTGGTACGAAAGCTTTCACCAACGAAATCTTTGGCATTGTTGCTTAAAGCAATACGAATGAGACTCGTTCGTTTGTCACTTAAAACATTGCAACAGAACCAACTTTACCGCCTTCCATGAACAAGAGGTTGGGCTGACCGTCAAGCAAGTTCTATCCTCGTTCTACACTAAGTGAGGACAGAACGGTCATAGTCGTTTAGGGTCAGCGCAAGCTCATGGGATTGAAACGGGTTTTAGTAACCGGTGCCACCGGAAGAACGGGTTCTCTGACGCTGCAAAAGTTGTGGCAACACCCAGAGGAGTTTGAGGCGATCGGGTTTGCTCGCTCCGCGTCTAAGGTCAAGGAATTATTCGGCTCAACGGAGGGCTTTCTCCTGGGGGATATCAAGGAAAAAGCTGCCCTGGAACAAGCGTTCAAAGGATGTCAGGCACTCATCATTCTCACCAGTGCCAGCCCCCGCATGACCACCCCTCCCCAACCCGGAGAACGTCCCACCTTTGAGTTTGAACCAGGTGGTCTGCCAGAAGTGATCGACTACGAGGGTCAGCGTCACCAGATTGATACCGCGATCGCAGCCGGGGTGGAACGGATTGTGCTGGTTGGTTCGATGGGAGGCACCCAGTTGAATCACCCCCTCAATCAACTCGGCCAAGGCAATATTCTGGTGTGGAAGCGCCGAGCAGAGGAATACTTGATCGACTCCGGGATTGACTACACCATCATTCGAGCCGGGGGGTTACTGGATCAACCGGGTGGAATGCGGGAATTGCTGGTCAGTAAGCATGATGTATTTTTGACCCAGGCTCCCAACGGAATTCCTCCTTCCATTCCCAGGGCAGATGTGGCAGAAGTTGCTGTACAGGCCCTCCGAGAGCCTGGAGCCAGAAACAAGGCGTTTGACCTGATCTCTAAACCCGTGGAAGACTCTTCCGCTTCGGTCACCAAAGACTTTGCTGCTCTGTTTGCCCAAACCCTACCTGGATTGTGAGGGTAGCCATGAAAGTTGTCATTATTGGGGCTGGCTCCGGAGAACTTCAATGAGCGCGATCAACAGATCGATCTCACTCCGCTACACACGTATCTCGACAATCGCGAGGCTGGGAGCTTGATCAAATTGGTGATTCAAAGCGATTTACACCGGCGAATATGGACGTGAGATTGATGAACAAAGCTGTCTAGCATGTCTACTCTTTATTCACGCAGATCGCTGCTCCAAATTTCAACCATTCGGGATCTGTAGTGATGAACGCTATCATGGTGTAGGCAGTAATAGAAAAATTGTCGAGAGGTTATAAAGCTGTTTGCCAACTTGCACTTGAGTTTGGCAAACAGCTTGTTGCAGCTTGGAAAAATAGTGCGGGTAAGGTGGAGCTTATCATTTGCGAAAGTTTAAGTTACCTGGACAAGCGCAACGATTTCTCTCTGCTTTTGGACCAATTCGAGATCATTTCTATCCCAAACACCACTAACTAACTGCTCACCGCTACCGTGAACAGATGAGCCAACGAATTCAAGATTGGCAAGAAATTGCTGAGTTGACACCTGCTGCATAATCTATGGAATCGTAGCTACTCAAAGATCATCGTGCCGATTTTTGAAATTGTTCCATTAAGTTGAGACAATACTGATGAAAGTCGAAGCGTGTGAGAAAACGTTCTAGCCATCCTTGTCATATTTGTGCGCGCTCCGCTCCGCAAGCGATCGTAGAAGGACTTTGCATAACCTACCGATCTTGCCCGTGTATATCTGGAGTGCAATTACCAACCGCACCTGATCGCTTGAGGCAATTGTGGGAAGCCGTCGCAAACCACGAATTTGTGACATCGAGCGCCCACTCTAAGGAATTTTACATCGAACGGTATGGTCAGCTTGATCGAGCTAGAAAAGCATAAAAAACAAATCATTCTACTGTTAGCATGCTTACCCGCGCACAGACAGCAGGACTATTTACTTCTTGGAGGTTCTACCATGATTCACCATTTTTCCATCACGGCTCACAATCCACAGCATGTTGCCCAGGTTTTAGCAGAATTATTTCAGGGAGAATCCTTTCCCTTTCCTGCTGCTAGCTTTCCCGACAGTTACGTTGCTGTTCCTCTTGACTCCTATGGAACGACCGTTGATGTGCATCCGTTCAGTACCGAACTCATCCCTGGTGCTGAAGAAAATGGCTTTCAACCTAGACCCAACCCTGATGCATCAACTTACACGGCTACTCACGCCGCGATTTCGGTGCCGATCAGTGAGGCGCAGATTGAAGCGATCGCGGCTCGTGAAGATTGGCGGAGTGTGAAACGAAGCGGTTTTTTTGATGTGATTGAAGTTTGGCTCGAAAATCGCGTTTTGATGGAATTGTTACCACCTGCGTTTGCTGACAAATATCTCGCTTTCATGGAACCACTGGCGTTGAAGCAATTTCTAACTGCTGCGGTTGCAAACAGGAAGGTTCACCATGCAAACTGAATATGAAGAGGTGCTGCAATTCTGGTTTCCCCTCCAATCAGACAGTGATCAAGTAACCATTGTTCGTCAGTGGCAACGCTGGTTTCGCGGAGGCATGGATACCGCTATAATCGAGCGTTTCCCATCACTGTTGGAGCGGGCAACACGAGGTGAATTAGATGATTGGTCGCGTGAGCCACGATCTCGGTTGGCATTGATTCTCGTTCTTGACCAGTTCTCACGAACAATCTACCGGGGAACGGCTCAGGCATTTGCACAGGATGAGAAGGCATGCGCGCTGACGCTTGAAGGAATCGATGTGGGTCACTACGCAGCGCTTGAGACTCTCTATGAGAAGACGTTCTTCTTCCTGCCGTTGGGGCATTCTGAGAAGTTGAAGAAACTGGAACTGGCGATCGCTTGCGCAGACGCGCTCGTGCAGAAAGCACCCCAAGACCATCGTGCGTTGTTAGAGTTCTCTGCTTCGCAGGCGCGCCACCAGCGGAATGTCATTGCACGGTTTGGTCATCAACCTCATCGCAACGAGGCTTTAGGGCGACAATCAACCTTTGAAGAACTGGAATACCTCGCGACTGAGCAGCTTGTTCATACACAGCCAATGCCACCTCACCTGGCGCAATTTCTCTCTACGAGTTGACTAAATTAATCGAGTTTTCGGTCGCTTACCTGACGCTGCGATAGGCATTGAGCGATCGCCAAGTTATCCCATCCAGATTGTTTGAGCTTGCACTCCTTTCGGAAAAGTGAGATGGGATTTCGTGTGCAATTTTCCCTGATTTGTATGGTGTGCTGAGTAAAACTGACACTAATCGATTCTTGTAAGAAGATATAACCCTCTTTGGTCACTCTAAGCGGATGAAAATATCAGTTGTAAGTTGAGCCAATGC
>NZ_JCACKG010000145.1:0-6845 GCF_059505265.1 Myxacorys chilensis
ACAATCGAGCGGAGAACTCTCATCAACCGACTCGAGTGCGAGAGCGCCGAATGCGAGCTTCAAATCTCCCGGACAAGCTCAACGATTTGTCTCTGCTGCTGACCCAATTCGATCCCACTTCCACTCCAAGCAACATCAACCCAGTGCAAAACGACATCGCCAAGAACTGCGCCAACGCATAGAAGATTGGTGGGAAATCACCTGTGTGAAAAATGCTGCGTAAACTTGAGCGAGACTGACGATTAAGGGAATTACAGTGCTTAATTTCAAATACTCCCGGTTAAGTTGATAATGCCTATCAGCGAAAACAGACTTAGTCAAACCTTATCAATTGTCTGGCTAAAATTCACTAACGTTGGTCTTGGTCCAAAAGATACGGGAACGCTTCTTTGCAGCTCAAGATGAATTGCTGATATTGCACAGGCGTATCTAAATCAATCGCTCCCTTTGGAAAGGAGACCTGAAAAACTTCGGCGTGTTGCTCGATAAGGTACTTCGCGCCAGCACTGGCATTCATCGCCATTAAGGCTGTAAACAGAGACCGATCGAACAGGGCAGGCACGCCGATCGTGTTTGCATAGGCAGAGGCAACGATCGGGCTTTGCGTCGCTCGATGTGATTCAACTAATTGATTCAATAAAGGAGTGGAGACAAACGGTTGATCACAGAGAACAATGATGACTGCGTTTAAATCCTGTTCAATGGCTGTGAGTGCTGTCATGCCAGTAGCAATTGAAGTACCCATGCCGTCTGCCCACCGTTGATTTTCAACAACATGCACGGCGAGTGTATTAACTTCTAACGTCGTGCGTTCAGCTTGAGAACCCAATACAACCACAATTGGATCACAGCAAGAGGCGATCGCTACATCAGCCATGTAACGCAACAGGCTGCGCCCCTGAAACGGTAACAATTGCTTGGGTGTTCCCATGCGGGTAGATGCGCCTGCTGCCAAAATCATTAAGCCGATGGTAGACATAGACGCTCCGGATTGGGATCGTGAATAGGAGCATGACGATCTCTCAGCATGCCGCCCGTATGGTTGGTTAACACAGCTTGAATTTCTGCGACGATCGCCAAGGCAATTTCCTCAGGGGTTTCAGCACCCAGATCCAGTCCAATGGGATGATAGAGACGTTCCCGTTGATGGTGGGTGGGAACAATCCCTTCGAGGCGTAAATTTTCCAACAATTGCTGAGTGCGTTGTTTTGGTCCCAACACTCCTAAGTATTGAATGGGAGAGGGCAACAGCGATCGCAACAGAGCTTGGTCGTGTTGGTAATGGTGCGTCATGACGACTGCGATCGTGCGAGGGGTCAGCATGAGATGCGCTTCAAGCTCATGGGGGTGACAGGCAATAACTTCATCTGCTTGGGGAAAGCGATCGCGCGTGGCATAGGTTGCTCGATGATCAATGACGGTGACGTGCCAGCCAAGCTGCTTTGCCAATTGCACCACTGGCATGGCGTCGTATCCTGCTCCAAAAAGTAGCAGCCGTGTCGGTGCCTGAATGATTTCAATCAACGCTTCAACAGCACCATAATCCAACTGATAGGAAATAACTTGTGTTTTTCCTTCTGCAAGTACCCGATACGTGTCCTGCAATAAACGGGTTGCCAGCGGGTGATCCGCAATCTGATTAATCACTGTGCCGTCCGGTTTGAGAAACAAGCGATCGGCAATGTGAGCTTCCACAGTCCCTTCAATGTGAAAAATGGTTGCCATTGCCCCTGCTGCTTTTTGCTGAAAACAGTCTGCACTAAACTCAAGTTGTGTACTGGCATCCGGATGCAGCGACTCAATGAGCACCTGCACGATCCCATTACAGCCCATACCCATGCCCCAAATCACATCATCACTGGCAGTTGTGTCGTATTGGACGAGGATGGACTGGGAGTTTTCCAGCAGCAATGGTTTTGCCCGCTCAAACACATCACTTTCCAGACAGCCGCCGCTAATGGCTCCTACTATTTGCCCTGCTTCGGTTAACAGCATTCGTGCGCCCGGTCTGCGATAGACCGAACCTATTGTTTTGACCACCGTGGCGATCGCCATCCTTTGACCTGCAATCTGGCTCTGCTCAAACGCTTTCAAGATGTTTTGTAACTCTTTCATGCCGTGGTTCAGGTAAGCCAATAGTTTGGGTAATGCCCATTCTAAAAATGAGCGGCATCAATAAAACCGAGGACTGAAAAACTTGAATGAGCTCAGTCCTCAGCGCTTTAAGCTGCAAGTTGCGATGCAATGAACGCAAGAGCACCTTTTAAGCAATCAACTTGTCGGGGGTAAGTGGCAAACTGCGGAGACGCTTGCCCGTTGCATGATAGACCGCATTGGCGACGGCTGCCGCAACACCCGTAATGCCAATTTCACCCACACCACGCGCCCCTGCCGGGTTAAAGTTTAGGTCTGGTTCGCCAACAAACGCCACATCGATCCGGGGAGCGTCTGCATGGGCGGGGAAATGATATGTCGCCAAATCATAGACAACGGGATACCCTGTGTTTGGGTCGAAATGGCACTCTTCCATCAGCGCTTGCCCGATGCCCATAATGACCCCCCCGCGCACCTGGCTGGCGGCGGCTTTGGTATTGATAATGCGCCCCACATCCATCACGGATACCCAACGAGTTACACGTAAGCGTCCGATCGCTTCATCGACGGTGACTTCGCAGAAGTGGGTGCCCCAGGATTGGAACGCCCATTTTTTGGCTTCGTCACCTGGAGCGGAAGACGCAGAAGCTTCGATCGCTGCCCGTCCCGACTTCTGAAGCGCAACACAGGCTTCAGTTCCAGTCGTACAGTTAGCGGTTTTTAGGATATCTTGACAGGCTTTCATGACCGTGGGGACGAGGGATGCAGTCATCTGAGAACCACCTGCCAGTCCACCATCGGGCAACTGGGAGTCGCCCATCTCCACCCGCACCTTTTCAACCGGGATTCCTAAGGTTTCGGCAGCGGTAATGGCAACCACTGTGTACGATCCCGTTCCCATATCGTTGCCGGAGGTGAGAACATAGACGGTGCCATCTGGCAACAGGCGCACCTTGGCAGAGGTTTTGCCACGAAGACCAGGGAACGTGGCCGCTGCCATGCCCCAGCCAATGAGTTTACCATCCTGAGTGAGCGATCGCGGCTGGGGTCTGTCTTTCCAGCCAAAGCGCTCCGCCCCAACTTTGAGACAATCGGCAAAATGCTTAGCGGAAAAGGGAAGCCCTTTGCGCTGATGCTCTTTGGCTTCGTTCTTGAGCCGTAGTGCGATCGGGTCGAGCTTTAGCGCCCAGGCAAGTTCATCCATCGCCGACTCTAGCGCCCACATACCCGGAGTCTCGCCCGGTGCCCGCATGAAGGTGGGCGTTCCAATATTCATCACTGCCAGCTCTTGATTAAGCAGCAGATTGGGAGCGGTGTACATGGCTGGAGTGACCGAAGTACACGGTTCGGCAAAGACTTCTACAGGCGAGGTGGTGGACTTCACTTCGTGGGCGATCGCGCTTAGCATCCCATCCGCTGCTGCGGCTAACCGCACCGTTTGCTCTGTTTCCGATCGATGACCTGTGTTAGCGGTCATCTGTCTTCGGCTCACCACCACCTTCAAGGGACGCTTGATCTGACGCGCAGCGGCGGCAGCCAGAATGCCGTGAGGCCAGGGGAAGGCTTTAGAACCAAAGGCACCACCCAGGTAAGGAATCACGATGCGGACTTTCTCTGAGGGCAGTCCAAACAGCTCAGCATAGGTGCGCTGAGTCAGGGCGACCCACTGGGAAGGTTCGTAGACGGTGAGGGCATCTGTCCCCTGCCAGTGGGCAATGATGGCGTGGGGTTCCATAGGCGCGTGTAGCTCAGTCGAAGTAGTGTAGGTTGCCTCCACCTTCGTCACAGCACCTGCCATGCCTGCGGCGACATCGCCCTTCACAAACTTGAACTCCTCACCCATTTGAGGTGGCGCTTCTTTGAAGACAGCGTTCTTGGTCTCGATCGTGGGCTTCTGGGCATCGTACTGCACCTTCACTAGATGCGCGGCGTGTCTTGCCCGTTCAAAGGTGTCTGCCACCACTAAGCCAATGATTTGCCCGGCATAATGAATCTGGTCATCGGATAGGGGCAATCGGGCTTCGTAGATTTTTGAGGTCGCAAAGTTGTTGCTGGGCTTGAACACCTTGGGCGCATTTTTAGGCGTGAAGATGGCAATCACGCCAGGAGCCTTTTCTGCCTCACGGGTGTCGATCGCCTTGATGCGACCCTTGGCGATCGTGGAGGTGACCACCACCCCATGCACCAGCCCCGGAACGTCGTGTTCTGCCGAGTAGGTTGCCGTACCTGTGACTTTTGCGTAGCCATCTTTGCGGTTGACCGCTGTTCCAATCACCTTGTTCATACGATCCCTCCTCCTTTGGCAGAAACGGTGAGGGCGCGTCTCATCGCCCGTTTGGCTAATTCAACTTTGAAGCCGTTGTATGCAAGTGGTTTGGCTCCTTTTAGGGCGATCTCGGCTGCCTGTTGAAACGTCTCGGTCGTCGCAGCTTTACCCGTGAGAAATGACTCCGCTTCTGTAAACCGCCAGGGTTTGTGTGCCATCCCGCCCATTGCTAGGCGAGCTGTTTTGATGCGGTTGTCAGCAAGTTCCACTGCCGCTGCCACCGAAACCAACGCAAAAGCATAGGAGGCCCGATCTCGTAGCTTGAGATACACGCTGGACTTGGCAAATGGGGCGGGGGGCAAGATCACTGCGGTAATGAGTTCTCCCGGTTCTAGATTGGTGTCGCGCTGCGGCGTGTTGCCCGGTAGCCGATGGAAATCCGTAAAGGGAATTTGACGCTTGCCTTTAGCACCTTCCACCTCCACGATCGCATCCAGTGCTGCCAGCGGCACACACATATCAGAGGGATGCACAGCCACACATTGATCGCTGGCACCTAACAAGGCGTGGATGCGGTTAATGCCAGTTAAGGAGGCACAGCCGGTTCCCGGTTCCCGTTTGTTGCAGTCGAAAGCAGTGTCGTAGTAGTAGGGGCAGCGAGTGCGTTGCAGCAGGTTGCCGCCCGTAGTTGCCACATTGCGAATTTGCTGAGACGCTCCCAGCAGAATGGCACGCGCCAGCATGGGGTAGCTGCGCCGAACGTCGGGATGATCGGCAACGGCGGTGTTGCTCACTAGGGCACCAAGGCGTAGCCCGTCTTCCGTCTGCTCAATGCGGGTCATGTCCAGGCGAGTGATGTCGATCAGTTGGGACGGTTCGTCTAGAAAGACCTTCATGCGATCGACCAGATTCGTGCCACCCGCAATGAACATTGAATGATCGCTAGCCGATGCTTGCTGCACAGCCTCTTTCACCGAAGTAGCGCGAACATAGGAAAAGTTTTTCATGCCGAAACTCCTGCTTCCCGCACTAGCATTGCTGCCGCAGGAGACGGTGGCGTTTGTCCGGTTGCCTGCTGCACCGACGCGACAATTCCGTTGTAAGCGCTACAGCGACAGAGATTACCGCTCAACCGCTCTTTGATTTCAGCTTCTGAAAGATTGGTCAGTTGGGGAGGATTGGTTAGATCTGCCGTCATGGCGCTGGCACAGCCTCGCTTCACCTCATCCAGGAGCGCCACGGACGCGCAAATTTGTCCAGGAGTGCAGTAGCCACACTGAAATCCATCGTTCTCAATAAAGGCGGTTTGAACCGGATGCAGTACCTCTCCTTTTGCCAGCCCTTCAATGGTGACAATTTGCTTGCCTTCCTGCATGACTGCCAAAGATAGACAGGAGTACACCCGTTGTCCATCGACCAACACTGTACAGGCTCCGCATTGTCCGTGGTCGCAGCCCTTTTTGCTGCCAGTTAGCTCCAGTCGTTCGCGCAGGGCATCCAGCAGCGTGACGCGTGGTTCGATCGCCAGTGTCTGTCGTTTGCCATTAATGCTCAGGGTTACGGACATTTCGCCCTTTCCGGGAGCCGAGGTTGGCTTTCCCGTTTGAGCGGCTGTAGCTTGATTCAGCAGTGAGGGAGCCGCGATCGCGGCTCCTGCAGCAGTCAACGCCTGTCCTAAAAAATTTCGTCGCGCCTTATGTTTTTTACCGTCTTCGGGGGGATGCATCAAGGGGTACCTCTGAACAAACCAATTCTACTGGTATTGTAGAACTCCAGGAAGATGTCTTACTCCCTTCCCACCCAAAGATTAGGGAACGAGTGAAAAGATGAAATCGAGCGTTTTTTGCACTTGTTCTACAGACAGGAACTGATGAGAGTCAAAGAACTGGTGCAACTGTTGTTCAATTTGCACCAGCGTCATTCCAAGGGGCAGGTGGTGCAGAAACCGTAAGCGCAGAAGATGAAGCACATACTCGACTAAGTTCAATTTGGGTGAGTAGGACGGCAAGTAGAGAAACTCAACTTGAATCGATTGCGTTAGCCCCATTTGCTCTAGATGGACAACAAGTTGCGACTGCATTTTGAGCTTGCGCGTGGGATTGTTATCGAGAATAATGCACAGTCGAGTCTAACCTAGCTCCACGCAATCGAGACACAACTCTGCCAAGTACTCCGACACTTCTTCAGTTTTGGCTTTGGGATTGAGGCGGAAAAACTCTTCGCCGCTATGAGCCTCGACGCAAAGGAGTCCATTGAGTTTATTAGGTTGTGTCGCAAAAATGGTAAGGTGGGAAGCTTAATTTCCTCTAACCTCGCTCTAAATGACTGCTGACTCTCTCAACTGGTTGCGGGTTTTGCTTAGAAGCTGATGTGAAATCTTGAACAGCAGGGCCAAATTGAACTTTCAAAGGAACAGAACTATCAATTTTGGTAACTACTCAGGCAAAATCTGCTGAGTTTTAGTGTGAAGGGGATAACTGGGTTA
>NZ_JCACKG010000146.1:0-6764 GCF_059505265.1 Myxacorys chilensis
GTACGACAAATGCCCATTCTTCATCGCTCACGTCCGTCGGATAAGGCGTTCTATTTATGCCTCCACTCTAACAAAAGTGCATAACACCCTCTAGTCAAGAACTTTGAGCGGACGCTTGCCAATGCCACGGTTAAAATCAACCTTTGCTTCATTCGGCTAATGATTAAGCGGCTTGCAGCCTCTCCTTAAGATCTCAAATGGGTTCTATATAGTTGACAATTGCGGGGTATTTCTTGCTCATTCACAACAGGCTTAGGGGCTGGCAATTCCTCGCTTTAGTGCAATGATGGTTGCTTGGGTTCGATCTTTAGCCCCCAACTTGCTTAAAATGCGGTTAACATTCGATTTGACGGTGCTTTCAGTAATGTTCAGAGCAGCACCAATTTCTAGATTGCTCATCCCCTGCACGATCAATTGAAGGACTTCTATCTCACGAGCGGTTAACTCTGGATTGTTCATGCGCTGCGCTAACTTAGCACCAACATGAGGTGGAATATATTTTTGACCACCATAAACGGTACGAATGGCAGTTCGCAGTTCGCTGGGTTTCGTGTCTTTAAGTAGATAGCCCTGTGCGCCTGCTCGGAGACCTTGGTAAATGTCTTCGTCCCCGTCATAGGTGGTCAACACAATGATGCGAGCCGTATTAAATTCAGCGCGAATGGCACTGATTGCTTCTACTCCTGTCATCTGAGGCATCCGCAAGTCCATTAGCGTGATATCAGGTTGAGTTTGACGAAAGAGGGTGATCGCTTCGATCCCGTCTTTTGCCTGACCCACAACCGTCATATCCGCTTCTTCATTGATAATGGCGGCAATTCCTTGCTGAACGATCGCATGGTCATCCACAATTAGAACCCGAATGACAGTTGATTGATCCATGGCTGCCCTACTCCCGGCTGACAACGACAACAATTTCTGTACCTTGATTAGGTCGGCTGTGAATCATTAATTCACCGCCAATCTGCTCTACCCGTTCACTGATGCCGAGCAACCCAAATCCTTGAGAGATTTGGTCAATATTGAATCCCTGTCCATCATCTTTAATCCGCAACCGACACTGAGTCTCCTCACACACTAATTCAACGTGAATTTGAGTAGCGTGAGCATATTTAACAGCGTTGGTTAAAGCTTCTTGTCCGATGCGGAGTAAATGATTCTCCACATGGGGGGATAATGCATAGGCTGTACCACTGATTTTACAAGTAAGCTGTGTATCCATCGATGATTGCATTTGCGTGGTCAATTGTTTGAGAGCATTAAATAAGTTGCCTTCTTCTAATGATTTGGGTCGCAGTGCTGCGACCGATCGCCGTGCTTCAGCTAACCCAGTCCGTGCCAGTTCATCCACAGTTTCGAGATGAGTTTGTGCTGCTGCTGGTTTTTTGATTATCTGCTCGGTTGCAGCTCCGACATGCAGCAAAATGCCTGTAAAGGCTTGGGCTAAGGTGTCGTGAATTTCTCGCGCCATGCGGTTACGCTCATCTAGAATCGAAGCTTCTTCAGCGCGTTTGCGATCGCTAATGTCTTGTCCAATGCCAACAAATAAATGATTTGCAAGTTGAACGTTTGCCCACGTGGTATTGACGAAGCGATCGTCTTTTGTTCTAATTTTGAGGTCTAACCAAATGCCAGTTGCAGCTAACATATGGTCTCGGATCTGCTGTCGCTGTTCTGCATCAAAACTACACTCAGCAATCAAATCAATATGGTGCAGATCGGCGGTTGACCAGCCCAGGATCTGTTTAAGCTGACGATTAACGAATTCGATTTGTCCCGTTGCATCGTAAAGCGTAATCATCACCGGAATGTGATCGACAATCGTTTGGAGGAGTTGTTTTTGGTGACTCAAGGTTTCTTCCGTCTGTTGTCGTTCAACAATTTCTGCCTCTAGTTTTATGGTCCGTTCTTTTACCTTCTGTTCCAGCGTGCGGGCATACTCCTTGAGGTTCTCCCAGAGTAGGATGCCACTGCTCGTAATGGCAGATCCCACAAGAGCCAGCAGAGGAGGAACGATGATGATCCACCAACCCGCTAGAAACAGTCCGTAGGCACTGCCTAAAAGCACAGTTCCGAATAAAATGACTCTAAAGGCAGTTTGACGAGGCGATCGCGAGACCCAGCCAATGACCCCACCGATCGCAGACCAAGTAATAATCCACAACCCTTCCAGTGGTTCTGACCAAACCTTTAATGGAGGGCGATCGTTCAAAGCTGCATTGAGCAGTTGACTGGCTAATAGAGCGTGAATTTCAACGCCAGTAGGTGCGGCAATTGAGTCGGTCGTATCGGAGGTGAAAAAACGATCTGCAAGGCTCTCAGCGGTTAATCCAATCAAGACAACGCGATCGCGCAGGACATTTTTCGGGATGCGATTTTGTAGTACCTGTGTCATTGAAAGGGAGCGAAACCCGGTTGAAGATTTGGGGAAGTTTGACAGAATCTGGTATCCACGTGCATCCATCCGAACATAACCGCCATCATTCGGTTGTAAGGGTGTAAAGATAGCTTGACCTAGCCGGAACTGCGTCTGGTCAGCGTTAAGCGGTTGACGCTTCACTCCCTGCTTGTCCAGATGGAAAAAAGCTAAACGTGCGCCGAGTGTAAAGATCGAGCGACGATCTGAATTTCTTAAATACAGCAAACTGCGACGAACTCTGCCATCAGTATCCAACAGCAGATCACTAGCGCTCACCTGGTCAGCCTGCTTTAGAAGGGGCGGTGCTTGAATAACTTCACCCTGAGCCGTTTTAATGACTTTCTCAATACCAATTAAATTGGGTGTGGACTTAAAAACGTGATTGAGTTCTTGATGACCCGGTTCGACAGGTAAATCTCGAAAGATGTCCAGCCCAATGACGCTTGGCTGCTGTTGTTTGATCGATGAAAGTAAGCGAGCCAGCACCGCATCAGACATGGGCCAGCGTCCGAGCTGCTGAATATCGGATTCATCAATGGTCACGAGAACGATCTGAGAATCAGCAGGTTCAGAGGGACGAAAGCGGAACAGTTGATCCAACGCGATCAACTCCATGAACTGAAGCGCTCCGGCAAACCGTAAAATCAGCAAACTTCCAGCAACACTGGGAACAGTGATCAAAACGCCACGCCATTGCCGAAAGTGCTGTTTTAGAGTTGTCCACATATGGTGAGCGCGAATTATAACTTCTTCTACCTACCATTCAGCATGACATCCACGCCACCGGATTGCAGAAATTCACGCCAAATTGTATTGATGCTTGGGTCATTCGGTTGAGTGCGTTTTAGCTCAAACAGAACAGCGAGGGCATCATACCAAACGTCGGCTTTTTGGTAGAGCGAAACCCGTTCCTTGGGTGATGCCTGCTGAATTTGGCGTAAGCGAGTAGCATCGATCGTCATTCGTTGCACCATGCCTGTGACAAAGCGATCGTCCAAGCGATCGTTGGGGTTACAAATCATCGCGAATGACCATAAATATTGCTTGCCAATGGTTAAAGGCGGTGCTTGGACTGGAAGACTGAGGCTAACAATACCAGGCGTGTTGGGTAGAGCAAGTGTAGTACGATACACGCCGTTATTGTTGCGATCGCGGAGGCTAAATTCTGCGCTTTTAGCGCTGGTTTTGGGGACGAACACGAGAAAAGTAGGTCGCTCTGTCAAAGTGACGCCAGATTTGCTGGCGGGGCTAAGAGCAGTCAATTTCGGATCGGTAGTTGCCGTGATCTTGTCTTGAGGACAAGCTGTTAGATCACGCCGTCCTCCAGCAGATGAGCTACCTGGATTGCTAGGGGGAGGGGGAGGATTGCTTTGTGCGATGAGTGTTGTGGTCAAGCCGGGTTGGGGTGAAATTGCGGTTGCCACATTGGGAGCGATTGCCAGCAAAGCTAGAGCAGTACTAGCAGGTACGAAATACAGAAGGGATTTTATGGAGTACATAACGTGATTTAAAGCCAATTTCCTAAAAGAACAAACGGTGCCCAATAGTAGGGCGAAGTGTAATCATCTTGGCGTAACAAAGCGACCTGAGCAAGGCGGAGGGCTTCAGCCTTTGTGATTCCGGGTTTTCCTAACTGCCGATAAAACTCAATCATGAGCGATGCGGTGGAACGATCGCTGACTGACCATAACGATGCAAGCGTACTGCGTGCTCCCGATCGCACCGCAACTCCTGCCATCCCTAAAGCCGCCCGTTTATCTCCGCTTGCGGTTTGACAGGCGCTCAGTACGAGCAGTTCGATCGGGTTAAGTTTTCCTTCTCTAAAGCGCAGCAGTTGGTCTAATTGTTTGACGTTAATTCGTCCATCCCAGGTCAAGATGAAGGTATTATCTGCATTCGAGCTAAACTGACCGTGCGTTGCTAAGTGAACAATTGACGAGGACGTGGAATCAACCTTGGTTTGAAAGGCTCGATTAGTAAACGATTGATTTAACAGAACCTGAGCCGAAATTTCTGCTTCAATTTGGTTAATTTCAACTGCAACATTAGGCAATGCGGCAAAATTATTTCGGGCTTGAGTCAATCCTGCTAATAGAGCTTGTAAGCGCAGGCGATCGAGGGGTTGCGGCTGAAGTAGTTGCAAACCGGGAGTGAGTACCACGCTGTACTTTTCGATCAGATAACGCTGACCATCGTGGAGCGCCGCCATCGGCAAACTCTGCAGCAAGCCATCGGGCACAAACACGAGCGTTTTGACACCGCTTGCTGCAAGTTCAGTCTCTATAGGACGCAGGAGCAGATTGTAGACTCGTTGAGTGATGGGCAGCCAATCTTCGACAAAAGCAGTGGGTCTGAGGGACTGCCGCATTTGAGTCAGGAGTTGCTCAACTTCTGTCTGAGATAATTGCGTTTTGTGATAGCGCAGGGGTTGATTCGGCAAAGACAGAATCACCGCCAACTGATTGGGTAGAATGATCGGGTAAATGACCGCAGCGCGGGGATCAATCTGATCAATCTTTACCGGACGAGCATTAACGCAAGCTTCTCGGAAGAAGTTATCGAGTTCTGCTAGCTGGAGTGCTTCGATCGTCTCACGCGCTTGTTTCAGATTTTCCTGACTCGGTGTATCAGCTTCCGATTGCAGCAGCAATTCTACAAATTGTCGGTAAACAGGTTCAACACTTTCTCGAAACGAAAACTGCACATCTTGATTAATGGCTGCCAGATCACTGCGAAGCGATTGCAATGTTCTGAGCGCTTCCGAATAGGTAGCCGTTGCCTTTTGCAAGTTTCCCGTAGAGATACAATCCTGTTTGCCTTGACACAAAACTCGTCCAAGTTGCCACTGCCACTGATAGGCAATGTCGGAGGCATCGACAGACTGAGCCAAACTGAGAGCTTGTTCGGTCAAGGTTTTAGCGTTGTCCCATTGATGAGTTCTTTCATACAAGCTGCCTAACGTACCAAGGGCATAAGATTCGGTACGAGAATCACCCAACGTGCGAACTTGTTGAACCGCAGTTGCAAGTTCCTGGGCTGAGATTTTTAGAAGATTGGGAGATAAAGCTTTTGTCTCATGACGGCTCATTTCCACGATGCTCCGAGCTAGGTCAATTTGAGCATACGCCGCTAGACGACCCGGAGGTAGCTGAGCAAGCTGAGATTGAATTTGTGGTAACAAACGTTGAGCTTCTGTCTGACGATCGCTTTCCACAAACAAACTTAATTGGGCAAGTTGAACCTGAGTTTTTGCTGTGAGCGAAGGAGCCGTATCGACAGCTTTTCGATAGAAATTTAGAGCGGTGTCTATTTCTCCCTGGGCGCGGGTTGTGTTGCCCAGACTGAATAGAATGCCGCTAATATCAGTTTTGTTTTGAAGTTTCTGGGCGATCGCCAAACTCTGTTCCACGACAGTTCGAGATTGCGCTAGATTTCCGACTAACCGTAGCATCTTGCCTAGATTTCGCAGACCTGTGACTTTGAGCCGCGAATCGGGCTGATTTTGCAGGGACTGCTCCACCTGTGTCAGTAAATCGGTCGCTCGTCTGTAAAATCCCTCTGCCTGTAACGCCCTTGCCTGATTGATCTGACTGCCCAAAATTCCGCTGGTATCGTTCGTCTTGCGGTAAAGAGCTTCCGCCCGTTGCCAGGTTGCCAATGCTTCTGTCGCTTTACCTTGCGTTAGTTGTAGCTTTCCTTGAACGGTGAGAACCTGGGCGAGAATCGCTGAGGTTTCAACAGACGTTGGAGTTTGAGCTTTTAACAGCGAGAGTGCCTGATCGATCGTGCGATCGGCTTGAATCCCCTGTCCCACATCTTCATAAGCAGCGGTGAGAAAACTGAGAACGAGGGCTTGATTCAGGCGATCTCCGTTCGTCTCATAATGAGTGGCAGCCTGTTGCCAAAGCGCGATCGCGTCAGAAATCTGCCCTGCCTGGTAGTGGTTTTCTGCCTGCTGCACCTGAGCTGAAGGAGAGTTTGATGTGCTCCTGATTGGCTCTGTCTTCCAGTTGTAGGGTCTCTCTAATCCAGATGCAATTTCTGCATGAAGACTAACGGCAATCAGCAATCCCAACAGAGCAAAGTGCAGCGATCGCCGCCATCCTCTTTCTGAAAAGAGGCGTTGTATACTGTACATCCCCCGACTGATTCGCCTGCTCCAATGCCTCTCATTCATGGAATGCTATAGCTCCTTTCGGTGCTGGTATTAGCAGATATCTGTTTTTGGTTGAGTTAATAATTCATCATCCCGGTTTTCATGAGATCAGACTAGACAAGATAGATAAGTTAACTCAGATCTTGCACCATTCCTGATAAGCCTGACTTGGTAAAGACTTGAGAACAA
>NZ_JCACKG010000147.1:0-6690 GCF_059505265.1 Myxacorys chilensis
CTCAGAAGGGGACAGCCCTTCAACCTGCCAATGAACGATCTACAACTGTAGTAAGAAGAACTTCAACTTATAAACTTGCCTTTTGTAGTTTCTACGCAGTTTCACGCAAAGCGGCACGAATACGATACTTAACCTTCTCTTTAGGCAGCCTTCAGCAAAAGTTGTAGCGATCCTGTCTCAATACTGAAGTAGACCGTAGATTTTTCTTGTTTATCTTACTTAAAGGATGAGTTGAGCCTTGGTTAGTTTGAAGAACTCGTTGTCAAGATTTCTATAGTCCATCTAGCGATTGTTCAAGCCAAAATAGCGATAGATAGCTTGTTTAACCAAAAACAACATTAAAATGAAGCCAAACCCTAGAGGTTAAAGTTATAAATCCTAAGATAGATGACGATGAACTTAATTTACTAATTGAAGAATAACATAGAAGCAATTTTGTAATCAAGCGGCCACGCTAAATTCTTGGTGAGATGTGTGCCGCTTGAAACACAAATTTATTCTTGTCAAGAACAATTGATCTTTGTTGGCAATATTAAAGCAGAACTTTATACAGTGCTTCTTATTGTGAATTAATCTGCAACTTTTCCGCTCGTCCGTAGCCTTACGGCTGCTGAAAATGCTTGATTATGTGTATGTTTTGATGCCCTTCTTACAAGGATGCTGCTGAAGCCGGTGCGTTCTCAAAAGCGGTAAAGGTCTACCAACCTGAGTTTTCCTATTTGAGAAGGGTCATCTTTTTAACTCGTCTTACGGTGATTTTTCACACTCTTTAGGCACAATACTCTGCACTGATCATGAGCAATATCGGAATCGTCGTGATTGGGCGCAATGAAGGCGCTCGTCTGGTTCGCTGTTTGAGGTCGATCGTCAGTCAAGTTTCAGAAAATACACCTGTTGTTTACGTTGACTCTGGTTCTACTGATGGAAGCGTAGCGTTTGCGAACTCACTGGGTATACACACTGTTAGCTTGGATATGTCAGTTCCCTTTACCATGGCGCGGGGACGAAACACAGGATTTAACTTTCTCCAGCAAAACTTCAATGCTATTGAGTACATACAATTTATAGATGGCGATTGTGAGCTGATGGAGGGCTGGCTCAGTGCAGCAAGTCAAGTTCTAAGTCAACATGAAAATCTTGCGGTAGTGTGTGGTCGCCTGCATGAGCGGTTTCCGGCAGCGTCTCCCTATAATCAACTGGCTGATATGGAGTGGAATACGCCCCTTGGAGAAGCTAGTGCTTGTGGTGGAATTGCCATGATGCGTATGAGTGCTCTTACAGAAGTTGATGGATACAATACCGCATTGATTTGTGGTGAAGAACCAGAGATGTGTATCCGCCTGCGTCAGCGAGGTTGGAAAATTCGCCGAATTGCTGCGGATATGGCAATTCACGATATGGCGATGACTTGCTTCACTCAATGGTGGAGACGCTCAATTCGTGGCGGATGGGCAGTTGCAGAGGGGGCTGCTATGTACGGTCGGACAGCGGAACGGTATATGGCGCGGGAAAATTTTAGTGGTTGGCTGTGGGGAATCACTGTTCCGATCGCGGCGATTAGCTTGGCTTGGCCAACCTATGGCTTGAGTCTTGCTCTTCTGCTTGGATACCCATACCTGATGTTGCGTGTGTACCAGTATCGTCGGGCTCAAGGGGACAGTTCAGATCATGCTCGTTTGTATGCATTTTTCTGCGTCCTGTCCAAGGTTCCTCAAGCGATTGGGCAACTCAGATACTGGTTCACTCGTTGGCAAGGTCAACCTGCGACAATCATTGAATACAAAGTTCCTGTCCTTGAGAGGTTCGATTCTCAAAACGCTGTAGAGCAAACTCAGGTTGCAGTGAGCTAGTCCCACATAATTTCAGTGCCACACAATCCAGTGATTGCAGATGACAAAGCCATTTGTCCTAAACAGCCCTAGCTAAAACAATCTTCCTACCGTAGGCACATTGACAAACAAGCTAATTTTCTCCAAATTCAAAGAGAATAAGTGTAACTCCTTGGCATCAGGACTATGAGGAATATTGGCGTTGTCGCGATCGGTCGGAACGAAGGTAAGCGTTTGGTTCGCTGTCTGCAATCGTTACAAGTTGAGCTTCCTGAAGGTGTCCCTATTGTTTATGTTGATTCAGGTTCTACAGATGACAGTGTAAATTTTGCACAGTCAATTGGTGTCCATGTCATTAACTTAAATATGTCTGTTCCATTTACAATGGCGCGAGGGCGAAATGTAGGCTTTAACTACCTAGTGGAGCATTTCAGCGATTTGAAATATGTTCAGTTTATTGATGGTGATTGTGAGTTGGTAAAAGGTTGGCTTGATCTATCTTTTGCCGCTCTTGAATCCGATGAAAGTCTAGCGATCGCGTGTGGTCGTAGACGAGAGCGGTTTCCTGATGCCACAATTTACAATCGTCTTGCAGACATGGAATGGGATACACCCGTTGGAGAAGCTCAAGCTTGCGGTGGCGATGCTCTCATGAGAGTAAGCGCAATTCAGGCAGTTGAAGGGTACAATGAGCGGCTGATTGCAGGTGAAGAACCAGAAATGTGCGTTCGCCTACGTCAAAGTGGTTGGCGTATTCAGCGCATTGATGCGGAAATGACCCTGCACGATGCGGCGATGGAGCGATTTCAGCAATGGTGGCGGCGTTCAATGCGCGGTGGCTGGGCAATGGCAGCTTGGTCAGATCTACATGGTGCGCCGCCTGAATACTACATGGTGCGTGAGAATCGTAAACGTTGGCTTTGGGTTCTAGGGTTGCCGCTTCTCTCCATCGGGCTTGCTTGGTTAACAGCCGGGCTAAGCTTAATACTATTGCTTGGCTATCCACTTTTGACTTTAAAGATCTATCAGTATCGGCTTCAGCAAGGAGACTTGCCTAAACATGCGTGGCTATATGCTGGGTTCTGTGTTCTTGGAAAATTGCCAGAGGCAATTGGACAGCTGAAATACTGGATAACAAAGCGGCGTGGTCAGCAAGCCACTTTGATTGAATATAAGGTAGAAGCAACTTAGAATACACGAATTGCTCAATAGTGCTGTTTTTGACTAAGGAATTCTCGATGAGTTTCTTTAGAGTTTGTACAATTGACGCTGACTGCAGTGGTCTACTGTTAGATGGTGAAGGAGCTTTCATGGCGACAGCATTAAAGGCGGCAGTGATCGGAACAGGAGTAATCTCCAAAGAACACTTGAGCTTTCTCAATACATCAGAACGATCCCAGCTAGTGGCGGTCTGTGATCTCTCGAAGGTATCGGCCCAGTACGCGGCACAGCGCTATCAGGCACAGGCAACGTTTGCCGATTATCGTCAGATGCTGAACGAGGTGAAGCCTGATGTTGTACACATTCTGACGCCGCCACATACCCATAAATGGATTGCGAAAGATTGCCTTGAGGCAGGGGCACATGTCATTTGTGAGAAACCGATCACTCCGACCTATGAGGAATTTAAAGAGCTGTGGGCGATCGCCCAGTCCTGCGATCGCCACTTAATCGAAGATCACAACTACCGCTACAACGAGCCAATTCTGGCGATTGAGAAACTAGTGACAGATGGAACGCTGGGTGACGTTCAGGAAGTCGAAGTTCGGATGGCATTGAATATCCGAAGCGGTGGTGCATTTGCTGATGAAAACATTCCAAATCCGGTTCACAAGCTTCCGGCAGGGGTGATTCATGATGTGATTACTCACCTGGTTTATCTGACGCTAAGGTTTCTACCGGTAGAGTTCGATCGGATTAGCGCTGCGTGGAGTAATCATGGGGGCGGCACCCTGTTTAAGTATGATGATCTCGATGCTGTTCTAGTCGGAGGTGCAAAACATGCTCGAATTCGATTTAGCGCGCATACCCTGCCTGAATGTTTTGATGTGATTGTGCGGGGGTCGAGGGGCTATGCTCAAACGGACTTATTTCAACCTTACTTGCGCTGCGTTGTCCCCCGCAAAGCTGGAAAGCAACTTTCTCCATTAGTGAATCATTACATCAATGGTTCTGATTTGGTAAAGGCGAGTATTGGCAATTTTAGCCGCAAGATTATGCAACGAACTCCCTATGAAGGACTGCAACGCCTTCTCGATGAAACGTATGCGGCTTTGCAGAGTGGTAATCCGCCTCCAATTACGTTTGAAGATATGGATCGAACTAGTCGATTAGTGGAAGCGTTATTGGCGGAGGACAATCAGGTATGAAGTTATTAGTTACAGGCGCATCAGGATTTTTAGGTCAATACGTGGTTGTTGAAGCATTGCGACGCGGTCACCAAGTTCGTGCGGTAGTTCGTCCATCGGGTGATGTAAGCCGCTATTCTTGGCATGACCACCCAGCTGTTGAATTTGCTCGCGTTGATCTGCGTCGTCGAGATGGGTTAGCAGATGCTGTTCAAGGCGTAGATGCTGTAATTCACTTAGCTGCTGCAAAGGCTGGAGATTTTTATACACAGTTTGCCGGAACGGTAATGGCAACGGAAAATTTGCTAGATGCCATGATAGAGAAAAATGTACTTCGTCTGGCGGCAATTAGCACATTCTCAGTTTATGACTATGTAAGTATGCCGAACGATACACTGGTCACCGAAAGCGCTCCGATTGAGTCTCGCCCTTTGGAGCGGGATGAGTATGCTCAGACGAAGTTGCTTCAAGAACAGCTTGTTCGAGATTTTGAGAAAACACACAACGCTTCGGTAACAGTCATTCGTCCAGGTATGGTGTACGGGCGGGACTACCTGTGGAACGCCTGTCTTGGTGCGGAATTAACAGATACACTGTGGCTGCGTATTGGAGCGCGGGCAACCATGCCTATGACTTACGTTGAGAACTGTGCGGAAGCCATTATTTTAGCCGTGGAGAAGGATGCCGCGATCGCGCAGACTATCAATGTCGTTGACGATAATCTTCCAACTCAGCGAGACTTTGCTAAAAAACTCTTGAAGCAAATGACAGTTCCAGCCAAGCTGATCCCAGTGAATTGGACACTGATGAACTCGTTTACTTGGGTGTTGTTGTACTACAATCGAATTTTTCTAAAAGGAAAGGCAAAATTTCCTGGAATTTTTGTTCCTGCAAAGCTTCAGGCTCGATTTAAACCATTGCAATATACGAATGCACACGCTAAAGCTGTTCTGGAATGGACGCCAAAGTATTCCCTAGATGAAGCATTCGAGCGGAGTAATAGTAATCTCGATCTACTCACAGTATCTCCTCAAGATAGCCCTGTGCCTGTCTAGTTTTGATGCCTTCTCAACCCTCACAAAATAACCATGCGGATTGCCTACTTAACGGGTGAATACCCTAGAGCAACGGATACTTTCATTCAGCGAGAAGTTGCTGGACTGCGGAAATTAGGCGTTGAGGTGTTCACCTTTGCCGTGCGGCGTCCTGGTGATGAACACATGGTGGGAGCCGAGCAAAAAGCAGAGCGCGATTGCACCTTTTACCTTTTGCCACCTAAGCTTCCAAAATTAGTCGGCTCTCATCTCAAGCTATTCTTGAGTTCACCAAAGCGGTATCTACGATCGCTTAAACTTGCTTGGTCTACTCAACAGCCGGGCCTGAAAGGGCTGCTGTATCAGCTGTTCTACTTTTTAGAAGCAGGCATCCTCGCAAATCAAATCCGAGTTCAGCACATTCAGCATCTCCACAACCATTTAGCAACATCTAGCGGCACTGTTGCCCTGTTAGCGGCAGAACTTGGAGCCTTTACCTACAGCTTTACGTTGCACGGTCCATATATCTTTTTCGAGCCATATCAGTGGCGGCTTGATGAGAAAATTAAGCGATCGCTGTTCGTATGCTGCATTAGCCACTATTGCAGGAGTCAGGGCATGATTTTTGCCCCAACTGAAAAATGGAATCGGATGCATATTGTTCACTGCGGCATTGATCCAGCGCTGTTTGAGGTCGTCTCTCACATCGGAACCGGAAAAAGATTACTGTATGTAGGACGCCTTGCTGCCGTCAAAGGCTTGCCAATCTTGCTGGAAAGCTTAGCGAAATTAAGATCTGCTCACGCTGATTTAGCGCTAACGGTCATAGGAGATGGTCCCGATCGCGCTCAATTAGAGCAAATGACACAAGAGTTGGGGCTAAGTGAACACGTGAGATTTGTGGGCTATCAATCCCAATCTGAAGTTCGGCAGCACATGCAGGAGACAGATATTTTTGTAATGTCGAGTTTTGCGGAAGGGGTTCCCGTCGTGCTGATGGAGGCCATGGCTGCTGGGGTACCCGTCATTGCGACTCGAATTGCAGGAGTTGGAGAACTCGTTGAGGACGGGGTGAGTGGATATCTTGTGCCACCGGGCGATACAGAATCCCTACGCGATCAAATTGAATCGTTAATGACGGATACAGAAGCGCGATCGCGATTTGGCAAGGCAGGGCGCGAAAAAGTGGAGCAAGAATTCAACATTCATCTCGAAGTTGCTCGACTCCATCAAATTCTGATTTATGCAGTTCAAGGAAAAGTGGAAGCGGTTCGCCCCGAGCCTGGCTCGCTCCCATCTAGATCAGAAGAATTAGAAATGCAGGTTTAGATTCTACAGAATTGCCATTCTAAATTGAGTGTATTGCAGACCTGTTGAAGTGGAATGTGAACTGTTAAACGCTCGAGGGGTATTCCACACCACTAACTAAGGATCGTGGATTAAATAAGACCGGAAATCATCAGCCCTGTGGTTTAGCCG